>JAPLML010000250.1 GCA_026387055.1 Planctomycetota bacterium
TTCCGCAAAGGCGACGGCGCCTGCGGGAAGCTGCGTCGCGGCATCCGGGTGACGACGCTCCATCACGTGCCGGCGGCCGCGATGGCCGTCTACGAGGCGCTCGGCTGGAAACGGGATTTCCCGATTCGCAGCGAACTCCGCCTGAACCCCTGGTTCCTCAACTACCGGGGCCTGGCTGACGTGCTGCCGAGCGAACTCCTGCTGAAGCCCGGCCAGATCCCCGAGCCGTACCGCGCGCAGTTTGCCGAGCAGAGAAGAGTCACGGTGGGCCTGATGCCCGCCAGGCGCGACATGCGCAACGCCTCCCACGCGTCGTCTCTCGACGACGAGGGACAGCGGATCTACGGCTATCCCCTGACCGACCTGATGGCGACGTGCTCGTTCGGCGAGGCGGTCATCCTGTACTGGACGGGCGAACTCCCGCGCCAGAAGTTCGAGGCGAGGCTCATCGAGATGAGCCTGATCGCCGCGCTCACGAACGGCCCGGGAACCATCTCCGCCCAGGCGGCCAAACTGGCGGCCTCGGCGGGCAACACGCCGAACGTCGGGATGATCGCGGCCCTGGCGACCGTCGGCACCGTCCACGGCGGCACGGGCCGCGACGGCGTCAGGTACCTCCTGAAGGTGCTCCGCGGCCAGGACCTCAAGGACCCTTATGACCTCAGCCCCCACATCGACGTGCCGGAACTTGCCTGCGCGACGGCGCTGAGGTTCAAGGAAGCCAAAGCGGCCGCCCGCGAGGCCGGCCTCGATTACGAAAGGATCCCCTGTCTGGGGCACCCCGTTTTCAACGATAAGCCCGTCAACTACGATCCGCGCGAAAGGGCCATCTGGCAGGCCATTCAGGAAACGGGGCGCAGGAACATCTTCCTGGATTTCTACCACGCGCTGGCCCAGGCCCTGCGTGAAGTGGGTGTTGCCAACCGCGTGTGGGCCGTGAACCTGGACGCCGCGCTGGCCTGCGTGTGGCTCGGCGTGTGCTGGCAGGGCCTGATGGACAAGCGTTTGACATTAAAGCGTGTAGAGGACTGTGCATTCCTGGGGTTCGCCCTGGGCCGCGCGGCCGGAGGCGCGGCGGAGTTCCTCGATCACCAGGACTACGGCGCACCCATGGATCCGTGCCCGGCGCGGGGGCTTAAGGAGCGGCTATCATGGGTGTCGCAAGGGCGGGAATGCTGCTGGCGGCGGCCCTCCTCGCGGCGGCGGCTCCGGCGGCCGGCGATGCCGAGGAATGGCTGCAACTGAGGGCCGACGGCCGGCGATCGGGCGACGTGCCGGAGCGGACCCTCGCCGCGCAGCCGGGCTTGATCGGGGCAGCGCCGCTGTCCGACGCCGTTTTCACTTCACCGGTGGTTGCCGGCGGCCGGGTTTATGCTGTGGACGGGTCCGGGGTGGCCTGGTGCTTCAAGGCCGACACGCTCGAGCCCGTCTGGAAGTTCGAGTCGTCCGGGGGGAAGGCGAACTGCAACAACGTCTCCTCGCCCGCCATCGCCGGTCGGTACCTGCACTTCGGCACAATGGCCGGGTCCTACTACGTCTTGGACGCCGCCAACGGAACGCCGGTCAAGAAGATCGACACGGGCGATCCGATCCTGAGTGCGCCGGTGGTCGGCGGCGACCGGGTTTATTTTGCGACGCTGGGTTCCCGCGTCTATGCCCTGAAGGCCGATGGTGAAGTCTGCTGGGTCTGGGACTTTGTCCGTCAGCGGCTGGATTTCTCCGGCGACCGATGGAGCGGCGAGGACTGGCTCCGGATTCGGGGCCGGGCGGGATGGCAGGAGCAGTTCGGCTGCACCAGGGACCTGGCACTCATCGGCAAGACGGTCGTGGTTCCTGCCGGCGGGACGATCTGTTGGCTGGAAGACGCCGGCGACCGGGCCGAACTGCGCGGGACCTACGGCGGCGCGCGCGAAGCACCGGCCACCCTCGGCCTGAGCATCGGCGAATCCGGGGCTGTCTACCGGCAATGGACCCGGCGCGACAACGAAGGCCATGTCGAGGTCCTCCAGTGCCGCGACGGCCAGGTGAAGGCGGATCATGTCCGGGGAACCGAGACCAGCTACGATGGGGCCGGGCTCTTGAGTTTCGGCCCGGTGAGCCTCCGCGGCGGCGACGTTTACCGCTGTCGGCCCGAAGAGGGCTTCGGCCTGGCCAAGCATACCCCCGACCACCAGACGCAACCCTTGGGCGGATATCCCTCGATCGCCTCGCCGATCCTGCTGCGGGACCGCGCGGTCTACGGCGGCCTGGACGGGAGCCTCTACGTCGTCCCTCTGGCCGGGAAGGGGGAAGCTTGGTCTTTTCGGACGGCCTTTGGCAAAGCGATCTCGGCTCCGGTGGCCGTCTGCGACGGCCGGGTCTATTTCGGGTGCGAAGACGGATACCTGTACGCCCTCGGGCCGGGGGGCAAGGCCCCGCTGCCGTCGAAGAACCTTCAGCTTCACGAGATCCGTAGTCCGCTGACCGGCCGGCGGACGGATGCCAGGAACGACTGGTTCACCAGTTTCGGAAACCTGGCGAACACGAACGCGAGTCCCCAGGGCCTCCAGCCGCCGTTTCGGATGAAGTGGATCCGTCGGTACGAGGGCACCGCGAAGCACATGTCGGTCTGCGGCGGCGGCAGGATGTATACCCATACCGCGGAAGGCCAGGTCTTCGCCGTCGAGCAGGAAACCGGGAGGCTGCTCTGGCGGCGATACTTCCCGGGCGTCCACGTTTCGTACACGAGCCCCATCTACCATGAGGGGCGGCTGCTGGTGCCCCAGGCGGGACTTCGCGAGTGCCGGCTCCGCTGCCTGGACGCCGCCACGGGCCGCCTGCTCTGGGAGGCCCCGTTCTCGGGCTCGCCGAGCTGGAACCGGCAACAGCCGCCCATCGTGCACAAGAATCTTGTCATCTACCAGTTCAGCACCGGGAAGTACACCCCGAAGACGTGGCTCTTCGAGCACCAGAGCACGTTCGGTTTCCCCGAAGACCACAAGCCTCTGGTTCGCGCGTGGGACCTCGGCACGGGCAAGGAGGTTTGGACCCAGGACTTCTCCAAGTTTGGCGCCGGGGGCGACGACGCCGGCCTGTGTCTGATGGAGGGCCGCCTGTACTACTCCTGCTACTTCGGCGGCAAGGGCCCGGCGGGCGTCACCGCCGCGATGGAACCGGACACGGGCCGCGTGCTCTGGTCGACGACCCGGTACGCCGTCCACGCTGGCTGCACGCTCTCCGGCCAAGACGGGCGGCTGTACCTGGGGGGCTACAATCCGGTGGAGGGCAAGACCAACTGCGTGTGGTGTCTCGATGCCCGGGACGGTTCCCTGATCTGGAAATCCGAACCGGTCAGCCGGGCCATCCACGTCGTCACCGTGGGTGAGCGGTTCCTCTTCACGCACGCCCAGTACGAGCACGGCTACCTGATCGCCAAAGAGGACGGGAAGATTCTCTCGAAGCTCGTGGCGGGGTATCGGTGCACGCGCTTCACGCTTTCCGAGCCGTACCTGCTCGGCCCGAACCTGGCGCTGTTCGACCTGGCGCACGACGGCAAGCTCGTGCACTGCGGTCCGGCCATAGACCCGATGGTGTGCATCGGCGCGATCGCCTCCAACGGCCGGATCTTCTGCACGACCAACGGGAGCGGCCTTCAGGCGTGCCTGGTCTGCGGGGAAGAGGCGATGGCGGCGTGGCCCTCGTGGCAGCCGCAGCCGCGTCCCGACAGGCGCTAAGGCGGTCATCCGAGGGATTGCTGAAACGAAGAGACAGGGCGCTCGCCGGCCATGGATGGTTGCGTTCGGAACCGCGCGCCAGTATTATGGCCCCGGAGCACAAACCGGAAGTGGGACACTAGGAGGCTCGGCCATGGTGATGGAGAAACAGCACGTCACACGTCGCCTGTTCCTGAAGGGGATGATCGCAGCCGGAGCGGCCCCGTACATTATCTCGGCATCGGCGCTGGGTGCCGAGGGCCGCCCAGCGCCAAGCAACCGCATCGTCATGGGTTTCGTCGGCGTTGGCGGCCAGGGCTCCGGCGACATGGGCGGCTTCATGGGCCACCCGGAGGTCCAGGCCGTCGCCGTCTGCGACGTGGACTATCGCCAACGCACGGGCGCCAAGCAGCGAGCCGAGCAGCGGTATGCCCAGGAGAAGGCGAGCGGCACGTTCAAGGGCTGCGACGACTACGGCGACTTCCGCGAGCTCTGCGGCCGGCCGGACATCGATGCCGTCTTCTGCGCCACGCCCGACCACTGGCACGCCCTCGTGACCTGCGAGGCGATGAAGAACGGCAAGGACGTCTATTGCGAGAAACCTGAGTCGCTGACGATCCGCGAGGGGCGGATCATGACCGAGACCGCCCGGCGCTACGGGCGCGTCTTCTCCGGCGGCAGCCAGCGCGTCTGGGAAGACTATAACTGGTACCACCGGATGATGTGGTCCGGCACGGCCGGCGAGCTCCAGGAAATATGGGTCGACATCGGCGGTCCGTCGGGCGAGATGCTGCGGCCGGCCCAGCCGGTGCCCGAGGGGATGGACTGGGACATGTGGATCGGCCAGGCCCCGTGGCGGCCGTACAACAAGGATTACCACCCGTTCAACTGGCGCGGCTGCCGCGACTTCTCGGGCGGCGGCATGACCGACTGGGGCGCCCATCACGTCGGTGGCGCGCTCTTCGCCAGCCAGTTGTACAACAAGGAATTGCCGGTCGAGGTCATCCCGCCGGATGGCAAAGAGTATAAGCAACTGACCTACAAGTACGCTAACGGCGTCCAGATGCACCTCGGCGGCGCCTGGGACGGCCCCCTGGGGTTCAAAGGCACCCTCGGGGAAGTCCCGGACCGCAAAGGGCCCCGGAAGGCGCCGCCCCCCATCAACATTCCGAACTACAAGGGGCGCGGCGGCATCTTCGGCGACTTCCTCCACTGCGTCAAGACCCGCGAGCGGCCGTTCCGCGACATCGAGATCGCCCACCGCACCGTCGCGACGTGCCACCTCGCCAACATCGCCTTCTGGCTGGGCCGCGCGTTCAAGTTCGACCCGGTGAAGGAACAGATCGTCGGCGACGAAGCGGCGAACCGCTGGATCGATCGTCCGAAGCGCGCGCCGTGGTCGCTGTAGAAGGCCCTGGTAAGCAGCGCGCGCACGCAATGGCGCATGACGATCCCGGGCGAAGACTCGCCTCGGGAAAGCATGGACGGAATGGGAGGACGCGCATGAGGATCCACGGGATCGGTCTGCCGGCGGTCGCTATCCTGCTGGCAAGTGTCACGTTCGTTATGGCCGAGGAACCGAACGTCGGCGAATTGACGAGGGAACTGAAGGGCGAAAAGCCCGCCGCGGAGCGGACGCCGGCGCAACTCGACGCGGTTTACGCCAACGTGCTCGATGCCCTGATGCCCGACATGGGCAACGAGGACACGGGGAAGCGCGGCGGCCCGCAGGGGACGCTTGAGGCGATCGCGTTCCGCGCCAGCCGTCCGGGCGCGGAGGCCGAGCGGGCGGCCTGCTCCAAGGCCATCGCCGCCAGGCTGGGGCCCGATGTGGCGCCGCTGGCGCGAGTGTGGCTCCTGAGGCAACTGGAACGCATCGGCCGCGCGGAGGCCGTTCCCCAGATCGCCGGGCTTTTGAGCGACAAGGATGCCCTGGTCCGCGAGTCCGCCCGCCGGGCGCTCCGGAAGAACCCGGCGAAGGAAGCCAACGATGCGCTCCAGAAGGCGCTCGGCTCGACCGACACCGCGGCATGGCGCGTGGCCGTTATCAAGGCCCTGGCCGAGCGCCGGGATCCGTCGAACCTCAGCCTGCTGCTGAAGGAGGCCGCATCGGACAGCGATGACGTTCGCAGCGCGGCGGTCGCCGGCCTGGCGAAGATCGGCGACAAGTCGGCCGTCGGGCCGGTCGCGGCCGCCATGAGCAAGGGCTCGCCGGCGGCCAGGCGGGTCGCCACCGACTCCTACCTGCTCCTGGCCGACGCACTGGCCGACAAGGGCGACACGGCCGCCGCCCTGGGCATCTACAGGAAGATGCTTTCGTCGCCGGGCCAACTGAAGTGTGCCGCCATCATCGGCATTGGCCGGTCGGGGAGCGCGAGCGACCTGCCGACCCTCTTCGATGCCGTGGCCGACCCGGATCCGAAGCTCCGCGGCGCCTGCGTCGAGGCGATGGTCCTGCTCAAGGCCACGGACGTGACGGCCGCCATCGCGGCCAAGGCGAAGACGGCGGAGCCGGGGATGAAGCCGGCCCTGCTTCAGGCGCTGGCGCGGCGCGGCGACAAGAGCACCAGGGCCACCTTCGTGGCCGCGGCCGAGGATGCCGACGAGGCCGTCCGGGTGGAGGCCATCCGGGGCCTCGGCATGGTGGGCGATGCCGCCGCGGTGCCGCTCCTCCTGAAGATCGCCGCCACAACCGGCAAGCCTCAGGAAGCCGCGCGCGAGAGCCTCGAGCGCGTGAAGGGGGCGGATGTCGATAAGGCCCTCCTGGGCGCGATGGACGGAAAGGAACCCAACAGTCGCGTGGAGGTCATCCGCGCGCTCTCGGCCCGCCGCGTGGCGGCGGCGACACCGGGGCTCCTCAAGTCGGCCGAGGATGCGGACGCGGGCGTGCGGAGCGAATCGCTCAAGGCCCTGGGCGTCGTGGCGCCCCCCGGCGCCCTGCCGGCCGTGGCCGCCCTGCTCGTGAAGACCGAGGACGGCGGGGCTCGCTCCGAGGCCGCCAATGCGCTGGTCAGCATCGCGGGGCGCGAGGCCGACGTCGAGAAACGCTCCGAGCCGATCCTGAAGGCGCTGGAGTCGGCTGGCGGGCCCGCGCGGCTGGCGCTCCTGGGCGTCGTGGGCCGACTCGGCGGCCGGAAATCGCTCGAGGCCGTGCGCGCGGCCGTCAAGGATAACGATGAGAAGGTCAGGGATGCGGCCATCCGGACGTTGGCCGACTGGCCGGACGCCGCCGCGGCCCCGGATCTCTTGGACATCGCCAAGGGCGCCGCCAGCGAGACGCACCAGGTGCTGGCCATTCGCGGGTATGTCCGCGTGGTCCGCCTCCAGAGCGGTCGCCCGGCCGCGGAGACGGCGAGGATGCTCGCGGCCGCATTGGCAGCGGCCAAGCGGCCTGACGAGAAGAAGCAGGCCCTGGGCGGGCTGGCCGAAGCCCGCCACATCGGCGCCCTCGAGGCCGTGGTGCCCTGCCTGGACGACGCCGCCCTGAAGGAGGAGGCCACCCACGCGGCCGTCCGCATCGGCCGCGAGATCGTCAACGACAACCCGGAGGCCGTCAAGGCCGCCATGCAGAAGGTGCTCGAGATCTCCAAGAACGCCGACATTCAGAGACAGGCCAAAGAGACCCTCGACCGCGCCGAGCAGAAACTGAAGGAAGCCAAGCCGAAGAAGTAGCCGAGCTAGTGCTCTGTTCCTCGTCATTCGAGGGGTGCCACGGGTTGCTCGCAACCCGTGCTCTTCGAGCGGCACGGGCTGCAAGCAGCCCGTGGCACCCATCACTTCACGCAACCTCAACGACGAGCGTTCGCTCGCGGCAGCCATTGACTATCTGAATCATCAGTGACCATCGCCGCTCATCTTGCAGCAGGCCGAGGCACACCAAGAACGGGAAACAAGGCGGCACGGACTACGTCAAGACCACCTTCAGCCCCTGGCCGGCGCGGAGGATGACGGCGTCGCGGAGGGCGATCGTGCAGTCGCCGTCGGCCTCCTGCCACGTGCACTCCACCGGCCGG
>JAPLML010000417.1 GCA_026387055.1 Planctomycetota bacterium
CGATGAGCTTCAGGACCACCCGCGAGGTATTCGAGATGACCGACCGTCCGGCGACGGCCGCTTGGCGCTTGCCGGGGTTCATGGCAGGCCTCTGTGCATACAGGGACCTCGTGCCGATGGTCCCACGGAGACCGACCCCGCTGCCGGAGGCCCGACCGCATCCCTGAACGAGCGGACCGTCTGTTCCTAGGCAAAATCTATAAGGACCGTCCCGCCGGAAGTCAACCCGAATTTCGTCAACAGGAACGGAGGGGATAGATTTTCGGGCGTGGTTCACAAGCCCCCGGCACTGCCGGGGGAATGGCACCGCCAAGGCGTTGTCCCCACGCGGTGCGTGGGGCTTGTGAACCACGCCGATTTTCGCAATCCTGGGGCGTAGTATTGAATGTCTTCTCCCCAAATCCGTCAACTATTAGGAGATTGTGCCATTCGGCAGGGTGGAAATCGTGTATAATACCATGCTTTCAGCGCCCGGGGGCGGGCGGTCAGGGTCAATTCCAGGGAGTTAGGCCATGTCGAGTTTCGGGGCATTGCTGAAACGTCTTAAGTGCGGAAGGCGGCGTGCGAAGGGCGGAATCAACGGCACAACCGAGAGCCCGCCCCCGTGTAACGACGATCCTCAGGGGAGCGGTCCAGGCACCCCCGAAGAGGAAAACCAGGGCACGCCCGGCGTGACCCATCCGGAACTCGCCCCCCTGGAGCCCCGCCTCTTCCTGGCGGCGACGGTCGTGTCGGGCTTCTCGGACGTGACGGCCCACCAGAACCAATCGGCCATTTTGGTCAGCCTGGCCGGCCACTTCGACGACCCCGACCTCGTCGGCACGATGGTCAACATCGATACGGTGATGGGCAACATCCCGGTGGAGCTCTTCAACGTGGCGAACGGGCCGCGCACGGCGGCGCCCCTGACGGTCGCCAACTTCCTCCACCACGCCAACAACGACATCCTCTCGGGAACGACCCGCTACAGCAGCTACAACAACACGATCTTTCACCGGTCGGTGCCGGGGAGCGTGGACCCCGTGACGCACCTGGACCCGCTGGGGCAATCCGGTTTCGTGATCCAGGGCGGCGGTTTCGATTACCCGAATTTCGACCTGGTGCCGGAAGGCCCGACGGTCGTGAACGAGTACTCGGCGACGCGGTCGAACCTGCGCGGCACGGTCGCGATGGCCAAGAAGGGGAGCGACCCCAACTCGGCCACCAACCAGTTCTTCTTCAACCTGTCCGACAACTCCACCAACCTCGACAACCAGAACGGCGGGTTCACGGTCTTCGGCCGGGTGGTGGGCACCGGCATGAACGTGGTCGACGCAATGGCGGCGCTGCCGACGTACAACGGCACGGGGATCGACCCGGCGTTCGACAGCCTGCCGCTGCGGAACACCCCGCCCGCCCAGGCCGGCCCCGACAACATCGTGCTCACCCGGAGCATCGCGGTCACGTCCGAGCTCACCTACACCGTCACGACCGACATTCCGAGCATCGTCTATGCGAGCGTCCAGGGGACCACCCTCACGCTCAACTTCATGCCGAACCAGACGGGCACCGGCCACGTGACGGTCAGCGCCACCAGCCTGGGGGGCGGAGCGCCGGTCTCGAGCACCTTTACGGTGACGGTCCAGGCGGCGGTGAATCCGCCCTCAATCCAGACGCTGCGCGGCGGCCCCGACCCGGTGGTGCGCGGCGCCCAGACGCTGACGCTGGAGGCCGTCAACGTCCTCGACGTCGCCGGCGGCGGGGTGACGAAGGTGGAGTTCTTCCGCGACTCCAACGGCAACGGCCTTTTCGAGCCGGGCACCGACCAGCTCCTCGGCACGGACACCAACGGCGGCAACGGCTGGTCCATCACCGTGCTGACCGACGGGTGGACCCCCGGCCACACCGCGTTCTTCGCCCGCGCCCAGGACACCGACAACAACGGCAGCCCGCCGAGAGAGATCACCGTGGCGGTGGGCAACATCCCGCCCACGCTTGCCAAGATCTACCCGATGGGGACGCTGCTGAGGAACCAGACGGGGTGGATTTCCTACGAACTGTTGGGTGCCTACAGCAGCGGCCTCGGGGACCCCAACGGCGACGCGCTCCAGTTCCGCATCGAGCAGATCTCCAGCGGGACGATGGAGAAGAGCAATGTGCCGGTCCAGGAAGGCGTCACGCTCCTGGGACCGGGCGAGGTGGTGACGTGGACGCCGGCCCTGAACGCCGTCGGCGCGCTGCCTGCCTTCACGGTCCGCGCCTGGGACGGCGCCGCCGCCTCGGATACGGCCGTCCAAGTCACGATTATCATCGACAAGCCGCCGGTCATCACCGGAGTGGCCGTCACGCAGATCATCTCGATGCCGGGCGGCCCCGTGACCTTCCTCGCCAAAGCCAACGACACCGACGGCGAGGTCCGGAAGATGGAGTTCTTCTACGACACGAACAACAACGGCACGTTCGACGAGGGCACGGACCTGAAGCTCGGCCAGGACACCCAAATCCTGGGCAACTGGAACCTGACGACGAGCGCCACGACCAGTTTCCGCACCGGCGTCGCCAAGTTCTTCGCCCGCGCCACGGACAACACCGGCGGATACAGCGATATCTACACGTTCACCGCCTTCGTCAACACACCGCCGAACATCGCCTCGGTGCTCTCGAGCCCCGAGCCGCTCATCACCGGCACCCAGATCACGCTGACGGCCGTCAACGTGACGGACGCGGGGACCGGCAAGGTCACCGGGGTCCAGTTCTTCCGCGACGCCAACGGCGACGGCAGCATCACCGCGATCGACAAGCTTCTCGGCAACGCTGCGCTCGTGGCAGGCACAAGCAACTGGGCCCTGACGATCCCGACGGACGGCTTCGTCGGCGGGGCCAACAAGATCATCGCCCGCGCCATCGACAACAACGGCGGCGCCGGCACGAAGACCGGCACGGCCACGATCAACAACGCGCCGACCATCGCCTCGATGACCACATCGGGAACGGTCCTTCGCGGCGCCAAGCTGACCCTGACGATCACCAACGTGCAGATCGGGCAGCCGGGCACCCAGATCGCGAAAATCGAGTTCTTCCTCGACCTCAACGGCAACGGGATCGTCGATGCGGCCGACAAGCTGCTGGGCACGCGCACGCCCGTGGCCGGCACGCCGAACTACGCCCTGGAGACCTCGACGGCCGGTTTCCCCGCGGGCGACCGCAAATTCATCGGCCGCGCCACCGACAATCTCGGCCACACGGCGATCGCCACGGTCACCTCCACGATCACCAACAACCTGCCGACCGTGGCCGCGCTCGCCCCGAGCGCCGCCAGTATCGCGCGCGGCAGCCCCGTGCTCCTCACGGCCCAGAAGCCGGCCGACGTCGACGGCAAGATCGCCAAGGTGGAGTTCTGGCTCGACAAGGCGCCGCTCGGCACGTTCGACCCTGCCGTCGATACGAAAATCGGCGAGGACGCCAATGGCCTGAACGGGTACACGCTGAGCTACACTGTGCCCGCGAACGCGGCCCTCGGCGCCATTCCGTTCTACGCGCGGGCCATCGATAATGACGGCGGGGCCGGCGCCGCCGTCGGCGCGTCGATCACCGCGGCGAACAGGCTCCCGACCATCGGCAGCCTGGCGGTCACCCCGAACCCCGCGACGCAGCCGGCCACTATCACGCTGACGGCCGGCACGGTCGCCAACCTCGACGGCGACGGCCTGGTCCAGCGCGTCCGGTTCTACGAAGACGTCAATAAGAACAAACTGCTCGATGCCGCCGACCGCCTCCTCGGCGAAGACACCAACGGCGCCAACGGCTGGTCGATCACCCTCCCGTCCAGCGCCGTCGCCTACGCCGGCACGGTGCGGTTCCTCGCGGTAGCCGAGGACAACGACGGCAGCGCGAGCGTGGCGAAGTACGCCCACAGCAAGGTCAACCCGCATCGGCACGATCAACGTGGCGAGCCTCTTATCGCTCGCGAACCTGAACCTGCGCCGCGTGGTGAATCTGGACGACATGCCGGTCGAGCCGCCGGCGGGGACGTATTACGTGGTGGTCCGCGTCGACGCCACCGGCCAGGTCGCGGAGTTCAGCGAGCTCAACAACACCCTCGTCTCGGCCCTGGCGGACATCGTCATCACGCCGTGATTAGTTAACACTACAAAGCCACTTGACCCCGTGCGCGGTGGGCCTCCTGACCCGTACGTGTTTGGCGTGGGTGGCACGGTCACGCGCCGTTGCGTGACCGTGCACGGCCACGCAACAGCGCGTGGCCGTGCCACCCGGCAATCTCGTATCACGCCAAACACATACCCTGACCCGCCGTTCCCACTCTGCCCCCCTGCCTTCCCCGGCGATGGTTGACGCGTCGCCCGCGGGAACGTACACTCGTCTGCCATCTTGGGCCCCGGAGTGCCTGCCCGACATGGCGAGCGCGACGACCATCGTGCGAAACGTCCTGCTGGCGGTCGGGGCCGCCGCGCTGCTCCTGTTCTTTGTCGCCGTGCGGCCGGAGGACCTCTCGCAGCACGGCACGCGGACCGTCATCCAGGTGTGGCATCCCTGGGGCGGGCCGATGCTCGAAAGCTTCCAGGAGTCCGTCACGGCCTTTGAGGCGTCGGACCCGAAGATCGCCTGCCGCCTGCTCTACGTCCCGAACGACCTCTCGAACAGCCAGAAATTCTACACGGGCGTGGTGGGGAACTGTCCGCCGGAGGTCATGTTCGTCGACGGCCCGCAGGTGGCCGAGTGGGCCGAGCGGGGTCTCCTCACCGACCTCACGCCCCTCCTGAAGGAGGCGGGCGTCGACGTGGCGAAGCTGGAGAGCGAGTTCTTCACGCCCTGCTGGCGCCAGTGCGCCTACAAGGGCGGCATCTGGGCCATCACCTGGTGCGCCGACCCGAACTTCTGCCTCTTCTGGAACAAGGCGGCCTTCCGCGATGCCCTCGCCAAGGGCGAGGTGCCCGCGGACATGGCGAAGCGCGTCGACCCCGACCGGGCCCCGGCGACCATCGAGGAGCTCGACCTCTACAGCGACGCCATCACCCGCTACGAGGGCGACCGCCTGGTGCGGATCGGCATCGTTCCGTGGGGCGTGTACGGGCGGGCCAACAGCATCTTCACGTGGGGATGGTGCTTCGGCGGGGAGTTCTACGACCCCGAGCACGTCAAGATCACGGCCAACCATCCGCGGGTGGTCGAGGCCCTGGAGTGGATGTGCGGCTACGCCAAGAAGCACGACATCCGGCGGATCGCCGCCCTCCAGTCGACCTTCGGCTCGGCCGAGCAGAACCCCTTCATCACCGGCAAGCAGGTCATCCAGATCTTCCACATCTCCGGCCTCGACGAGGCCCGCAAGTACGCCCCGGACCTCGACTACGGCCAGGCCCCCATGCCGATGCCCGAGGGCGGCGAGGCCGATTCCTCCTGGGTCGGCGGGTGGACCATGGCCATCCCCACCGGCATCACCGACCCCGTGAAACGCCGCGCGGCCCTGGAGTACATCCTGTGGGCGTGCGCGTCGCCGGAGGGGACGCGGCTGGAGGTACGCACCATCAACGGCTTCCCCGGCTGGAAGCCCAGCCCGTTCTTCACGGCGGCCGACAAGGACCCGCGGCTGCGGGTCTTCGTCGACATCCTGCGCAAGTGCAAGCACCAGCGGCCCGTCATGCCCGCCCAAGGTTTTTACATGGATCAACTGGACCGGGCGGTCGACAAGGCCGTGCGCGGCGAGGTACTACAGCTTCTGCGACTTCGACATCGTGTCGCCGACGGTGCCCGTGGGCCTCGCCAACTATCGCGAACTGCTGAGCGACGAGCGGTTCCACCACAGCCTGTACAACACGCTCGTCTTCACGCTGTTCGCGGTGCCCGTGACGATGCTGACGGCCCTCGTCCTGGCGTTCCTCCTCAACATGAAGCTCCGGGGCCAGGCGTTCTACCGGACCCTCTTCTTCCTGCCGAGCATCGTGCCGCTGGTCGCCTCCAGCGTCCTCTGGCTCTGGCTCCTGAACCCCGACTACGGCCTGCTGAACACGATGCTGAGGCCGGTGCTGGAGGCGATCAACGCCGTGGCAGGGACCGGCTTCAGGCCGCCGGGCTGGCTCGTGGACGCGAACTACACCAAGGCCGCCCTCATTCTGATGAGCACGTGGGGCGTCGGCGGGAGCATGATCCTGTACCTGGCGGCCCTCGGCGACGTGCCCGTGACGCTCTACGAGGCCGCCGAGCTCGACGGGGCCGGCGCCTGGCGCAAGGCCTGGCACGTGACGCTGCCGATGATCTCGCCGGTGCTGCTCTTTACGCTCGTGATGGGCCTCATCGGCACGTTCCAGTACTTCTCGCAGGCCTGGATCATGACCCCCAACGGCCAGCCGGGCGACGCCACGCTCTTCTACGCCCTGTACCTGTTCTACAACGCCTTCCTATATTTGCGGATGGGCTACGCCTCGGCCCAGGCGTGGATCCTCTTCCTGGTGATCGTGGCGGCGACGATTCTTGTCTTCCGCACGACGCGGCGGTTCGTCTACTACGGGGGGGAAGGCACGTGAAACAGCCCCCGCTGAAGGCGATCCTCGGCCACACGGCGCTCGTCGTCCTGAGCTTCGTGTACGTCCTGCCCTTCGCGTGGCTCGTGACCACGTCGCTCCAGCCCGACGAGGAGCGGTCGAAGGCCCCGCCGGCGTTCATCCCCGCCCCGGCCGCCGTGGCGAAGGCCCTCGAGGACGCGACCGGCCGGCACCTGGCCTACGAGCCCACGGGGGTCCACTACGTCAAGGGCGTGACGCGCGTGCCGGTGCCGCTCTTCTTCCGCAACACCCTGCTGGTGTGCACGCTGACGGTGATCGGCACGATCCTCTCTTCGTCGCTGGTGGCGTACGGGTTCGGCGTGCTCCAATGGCGCGGGCGGGACGTCCTCTTCTACGTCATGCTTGCCACGATGATGCTGCCTGGGCAGGTGACGATGATCCCGGTGTTCCTGATCTGGCGGGAGTTCGGCCTGATCAACACGTTCGCGCCGCTCGTGATCCCCGCGTTCCTGGGCAGCCCGTTCTTCATCTTCCTGTTCCGCCAGTTCTTCCTGACGGTCCCGCGCGACCTCGTTGAGGCGGCGCGGATGGACGGCGCGGGAGAGCTGAGGATCTGGGCGGGGATCGTGATGCCGCTGTCGCTGCCGGCGATCGCGACGGTGGGCCTGTTTGCGTTCCTCGGGGCGTGGAACGACTTTCTCGGGCCCCTGATCTACCTCGCCGACCAGAGCCGCTACACCCTCAGCCTCGGCCTGGCGATGTTCCGCACGCAGTACGGCAGCGAGTACGGCCAGATGATGGCCGTCGCCACGCTCATGGTCATCCCCATCATCGTCCTCTTCTTCTTTGCCCAGAAGACGTTCATCCAGGGGATCAAGACCAGCGGCATGAAGATGTGATCCCAAACCAATGCGAAGTGCGAAATGCGGAATGGGGAATGGATGGGAGGAAATAACAGCGGCATGGAGGTGAGAAAGGCTGTCCGCGGAAGTGTTTGACAGGTTACAATAGGAAGAGGCGGCTCAGGCGGGTCGTCAGCGGAAAGTCATATTGGAGACCGCGAATAGGGGGCAATCGCGGATGCCTTCGGCGCCAAGGTCTTGCCGCCGCGGCATCCTGCAGAAAGGGGTGCACCATGAAGTACGTGATCCTGCTGGTGCTGGCGTGTTTTGTCTTCAGTCTGAGTGCCATGGGCTGCGACGAGCACCGCCGTAGGCACCGTTCGCTCACGCCCACGGAGCCGGTGGCCGAACGGCCCGCCTAGAGGCGGTTTCGCGACCGCGCTGGCCGCATGGGGGCGCGGCCGCGCGCCAACTGCCGGCTATCGCTTCCGGACGTCCAGGCACTTCATCTGATGCAGGTCCCTCACGATGAGCTTTCCGTCGGCCAGCGCCATCGGCGCCCAGACGGTCGCGCCTTCGGCCTTGAGGACCTTCGCCTTGGCGAGGGGCTTGAACGCCTCCGGCGATGCCTCGACGAGCCAAAGCTCGCCGGTCTTGCCGTGCATCTGGAAGATCAGGCCGTCGGCGACGAGGAATCCGCCGGCGTCGAAGATCGCCTGCGGGCCGCTCTTCCACTTCAGGTTCCCCTCCAGGTCCAGGCACACAAGGCCGCCCGCCTTGCCGGGCTGGTGAATGTCGAAGCTGTTGGCGTACAGACACCCCTTGTAGAGGGCCGGCGTGTGCAGGTGGGCCGCGCAATTATTGTTATCCTTGAATGCGTACTCGGTCGACCACGTCTCGCCGTCCTTCTTCACCTTCAGGCAGAAGCACCCCACGCCGTAGGCCCCCGAGATGAAGAGGCGGTCCTCGCCGATCTTCACCGGGTTCGAGATGGGCAGCTTGTACGGTTTCCACGTCTCGAGGGTCCACAGGACCTTCCCCGTGGCGGCATCGACCGACGTGAGGATCGCCGGCACCCACGCGTCCACCTTCTTGTTCGTGAAGACCACCACCTGGTCGACGCCTCCAAGCGTGACGAGCAGCGGCGACGCGTAGCAGAAGGTCCCGGGGCCGACCGGCGGCGACTTCCACCGCAGCTTCCCCGTGGCCTTCTCGTACGCCACCACGCCCACCTTCGGCCCGAGCGGCGCGAGGATGATCGTGTCCTTGTAGAGGGCCGGGCTCTGCGTGAAGCCCCACGTCGGCAGGACCGGCTGGTCGGCCTTCGCCGCGCCGGGCTCCTGGAAATCCTTGACGATGTGGCGCGACCAGAGGGGTTGGTGCGTCGTGCGGCCGATCGCATGGAGGTTTCCGAATGGGCCCACCGTGAAGATCGCGTCGCCGTCGATGGTCGGCACTTGGCGGGAGCCCGGGTACGGGACTTCGCCGGGGGCCTCGTACGCCAAGTTCCACTCCTCCTTGCCCGTCGCGAGGTCCAGGCACCGCAGCACGTCCTGGCGGTGGCGGACGCGGTCGAGAACGTAGACCTTGCCGCCGGAGACGGCGGCGCTGCCGAAGCCCTCGCCGAGGTCCAAGGTCCAGAGCACGGGCGGTCCGCCTTCGGGCCACGACCGCGCGAGGCCCGTCTCGGGCGAGATTCCCGTGCCGTCCGGCCCGAGGAAGCGCGGCCAGTCGGCGCCGAAGGCCGAAACGGCCCACCCAAGCAGGGCTGCCGCGACAAGGCAAGAGCGGCAGGCGCCGAGGCTGCCACGTCCTTGCATGAGGCCATCCCCTTTCGCCCGGAATCAGTAACCGCCCCGAGCCCGCCACGAAGTAC
>JAPLML010000228.1 GCA_026387055.1 Planctomycetota bacterium
CGGCGCAGACATCCATCCCCGCCGCCGCCTCGCTCATGTATCGGGGCACGGGAAGGTCTTCACAACCGGCGTTCCGCCGGATCTGAAGCGTTAGCGGCATGGGCAGACGCGCTCCTTGAAGCAATTTTCGAGTTATCGGACCCAGAATGTTGGGGATGATACTGGCGGGCGAGGGGCGAGGCAAGGAAATGACGACTACTGCCTTGGCGTCATTGATTCCTCATTCGGGTTTCGGATTTCGTCATTGCCGGCCCAACAGAGGCGTGACGTGCCAGGGGCGGCCTGTTATACTTCTCGGCGAGAGGATTCCGGGGAGCCGCACCATGTACGAGCCGTCGAAAAGCGAATTCCTGGAGATGGCCGGGCGGGGCAACACCATCCCCGTCTACCGGACGCTCCTGTCGGACCACCTGACGCCGGTCCTCGCGTTCCGCAAACTCCTGGCCGAGGGCGAGCAGGGATTCCTTCTCGAGAGCATCGTCGGGATGGAGCGGGTCGCGCGGTACACGTTCCTGGGCGTGCGTCCGCGGATGACGCTGCGGGCCTTCGGGCGCCGCGTGGAACTCATCGGCCCGGACGGGCAGACCGAGACGTTCGACGCCGATCCGCTGGCGAAGCTCGGCGAGCTCCTCGCCCGCCACAAGGCCGTCCACCATGGCAACCTGCCGCGCTTCGCGGGCGGGGCGGTCGGCTACGCGGGATACGACGTCATCCGGCACTACGAGCCGCTGCCGAACTGTCCGAAAGACGATCGCGGCCTGCCCGACATGGTCTTCGGCTTCTACGACACGATGCTCATCTTCGATCACGTGATGAAGACCGTGCAGGTGGTTTCGAACGTGGTCCTCGACGGCGCCGATGCCGGGGCCGCCTACGACGAGGCGTGCGGGCGGATCGACGCCGTCTGCGACCGGCTGCGGCGGCCCGCGCCGCTGCGGGTCGAGGACATGGTCCGAAGCGAGCCCGTGCGGATGCCCTTCGCGTCGAACTTCCGGCGCGAGGACTTCGAGCGGGCGGTCGAGGCGTGCAAGGAGTACATCCGCGCGGGCGACATCTTCCAGGTGGTCCTCTCGCAGCGGCTGCGCGTCGACTCGGGCGCCGACCCGATGGACATCTACCGGGCCCTGCGGGTCATCAACCCGTCGCCGTTTATGTTCCTGCTGCGCACGAAGGACGTGACGCTGCTGGGATCGAGCCCCGAGATCATGGTCCGCGTGGAGAACGGGAAGATCACGAGCCGCCCGCTGGCCGGCACGCGCCCGCGCGGGCAGACGGACGAGGAGGACAAGCGCCTGGAGGAGGAACTCCTGGCGGACCCCAAGGAGCGGGCCGAGCACGTGATGCTCGTGGACCTCGCCCGCAACGACGTGGGCCGCGTGGCCGCGTTCGGCAGCGTCGAGATCTCCGACGTGATGCGCGTGGAGCGCTACAGCCACGTCATGCACATCGTGTCGAACGTGACGGGGCGGCTCCGGCCGGAGTTCACGGCCCTCGACGCTCTGCGGGTGTCGGTCCCGGCCGGGACGGTCTCCGGGGCGCCGAAGGTCCGGGCGATGCAGATCATCGACGAACTGGAGCCGACGAAGCGCGGCCCGTACGCCGGGGCGGTGGGTTACATCGACTATTCAGGCAACATGGATACGTGCATCGCCCTGCGGACGATGGTCCTGGCGGGCGGGCACCTCGACATCCAGGCCGGGGCGGGCCTCGTGGCCGACAGCGTGCCCGCCCGCGAGTACGAGGAATCGCTCAACAAGGCCCGGGCGCTCCTGCTGGCGGTCCAGATTGCCGAGCGCGGCTTCGGGCCGGCGTGACCCGAGCCCGCCCTGCCCGAGCCCGCCGCGGAAGCGGCGGGAGACCTCACGGCGGATTGCGCAGCCCGCAACATGTCACTCGTCGAAGTAGCTCAGCAGCTCCCTCTCCGCCGCCCACATCTCCTCGAACATCTCGCGAATCTTCGCCAGGCTCAGGCACGACGCCGTCAGCGGGTCGAGGGCGATGGCGTGGAAGGCGGCGTTGCGGTCGCGGTCGAGGACGGCGCGGACCGCGAGCTCCTGCACCGCCACGTTCGAACGGTTCAGGGCGGCGCACGGCGGCGGCAGAGGGCCCACGTGGCACGGGTGGACGCCCTCGCGGTCGGCTACGCACGGCACCTCCACGCAGCACCCCTCCGGCAGATTCGTGATAAGCCCCGTGTTCATCACGTTGCCGTTGAATCGGAGCGGCACGCCCGTCACCAGGGCCTCGATAATACCTGACGCGTACTCGTTCGAGCGGGCCAGCTCCGGCACAGGCGCATCCGGGCCGGTCTTCATCCACTCGCGGTCGGCCTTCTGTTCCATCGGCACCTGGCGCGACTCCAGGTGGAACTCGTCGCGCAGCTCCTGCGTGCGGCGGAAGTAGGGCAGGTACTCCGAATTGTGGTGGCTCGACTCGGTGACGAAGTAGCCGAAATGCCTCATCATCTCGAACCGCACGCGGTCCTTGGCGAAAGTCTCCGGCGTCTCCATCGCCTGGCGGATGGCGGGGTAGGCGTCCTGGCCGCGGCGCCTGAATTCCAGGACCCACGCCTGGTGGTTGATCCCCGCCACCCAGTGCGTGATCTCGGCCAGCGGGATGCCGGTGTATCCGGCCAGTTCGTGCATTGTCCACTGGATGCTGTGGCACAGGCCGACGTTGCGGACCGACGAGCCCTCCGAGTGCAGCCACGTCAGCATGCCCATGGGGTTCGTGTAGTTGAGGAGGAGGGCGTCGGGGCACAGGTCTTCCATGTCTCGGCAGAACCCGAGCTGGACGGGGGCGGTCCTCAGGAACCGGAACACCCCGCCGGGGCCGAGGGTGTCGCCGACGCTCTGGTCCACCCCATACTTGCGCGGGATGTTGATCTCGTGGGCGAACGGGTACCCCGCGTAGGCCGCGCCGCCGACCGAGACGGAGGTGATGACGAAGTCCGCGCCCGGCAGGGCGTCGCGGTGATCGATCGCGCTCTCGATCTTCGCCGGCACGCCGTGGGCCTCGACGGCCCGCCGGACGTAGGCCGTTACGGCCTCGAGCCGGGCGGCGTCGATGTCCGCGAGCACGATGGTCGCCCCTCGCAGGGGCTCGCGCGAGAGGATGTCGAACGACAGGCGGCTGCCGAACCCGCTCCCCGCGCCGATGATCACGATCCTGGGCACTTACCGTCTCCTCAGGTCTCTTGCGAATCCGTTTCCTCTCAACTCCTGGCTGTTTCTTCTCCCGGTGTTCTCCGTGCCCTCTACTCCGGCGTCCCCGGCAGCCCGTGGGCGCCGGACGCCAGTTTCTTCTGGAGGGCCTTCAGCACGTTCTCCGGCACCAGGCGCGACACGTCGCCGCCGAAGGCCGCCACCTCGCGCACCAGGCGCGATGAGATGTAGGCCGTCTCCTCGTCGGCCATCACGAACAGGGTCTCGATGCCGCTGATCGTCCGGTTCGTCAGCGCCAACTGGTACTCGTACTCGAAGTCCGAGTGCTGCCGCAGGCCCCGCAGGATGACCGACGCCCCGTGGCCGCGCACGTACTCGACCGTCAGGCCGGTATAGGAGTCGACCTTGACGTGCGGGAGGCCCTGGGTCGCCTCGCGCGCCAGGGCCAGGCGCTCGTCGATCGGGAAGAGCGATTTCTTGGCGGGGTTCGACGCCACGGCCACGATCAGCCGGTCGAACAGGCCCGCCCCGCGGCGGATGATGTCCAGGTGGCCCCGCGTGAT
>JAPLML010000399.1 GCA_026387055.1 Planctomycetota bacterium
CTTGCAACCAGTGCGCCGGAAATCACGGCTTGCAAGCAAGCCGTGGCACCCCGAGGAGCGGGTTATTCGGATAGGCTCTAAATGGGGCCTACTCCCGCGGCCGCGAGAACTCGTACAGCCGAATCAGGGGGAGCCGCAGCGTCACTTCCCAGCCCTTCCCATCCTCGGTGGGCCGATACTGCGTCGTCTTGGCGCCCGACAGAAAGGTCTTCACGTCGCGGCGAAAGACCTCGTCCTTCGTGCTCCGCTGGCGCACGGTGCGCCCGTCGGCCAGCGTCACAGCGCCGACCTGCTTCTCGATGTCCGCCACGGCCCGAACCTTCGCCGATCGCGCCGCCAAGACCCGGCCCTCTTCCCGGTTCTCGACCTCGTCGCTGAACCGGGCGGCGGCGCGGGCCTCAAGGACCTCGGTGGCCCAGTCCGGCAGCGGCGCCCCGCCCGCCACGCG
This sequence comes from Planctomycetota bacterium, assembly GCA_026387055.1. GTDB lineage: Bacteria > Planctomycetota > Phycisphaerae > FEN-1346 > FEN-1346 > JAPLML01. The sequence goes on from JAPLML010000399.1 coordinate 449, forward strand.
CGGGGTCGGGGGGCTGACCTCCTGAAGGGGGGGCATCCCCCGGCCCGTCACCGTCAGGCGCTCCACCTTCAGCCGGACGGAAAGCTGGTCGATGTCGTCCGCCGTCGCGCGGGCCCCGCCCCCGCGCAGGGCGAGAATGTCCTTCAGGACGCGGATGACGTCGCGCAGCGGCGCGGCGACGTCCACCTCGGCCAGGCGGTCGGGCATCAGCCGCGGTTCGCCCGCCACGGGAAGCGAACGTATGAAGACATCCAACATCAGCGCTTCGGGCGAGTCGCGGCCCACGAGGTCGCCGACCTTGTCGGTCTGCCCCAGGTGGATGTCGCGAATCTGGGCGGCCATGGCCCCGTAGGCCCGCCGGCGGGCCTCGCGGATCGCCGCCACCCGTCCGGTCGCGGTCACGCGCTCCCACCCCAGCGGGAACATCTCGGGAACATCCTCCGGCCGCGCGGCCTGCACCCGCTTCGCCGTCTCAAGGGCCAGGTCCGGCGGTGCGCGGCCCGTCCCGCTCGCCCGCAGGCACCCGTCGATCGCGCGATACTCTAGGTCCGCCAGGCCGGACGTCTGGGCCGCGCCGACGATCCGCAAGTCGCGGGCCAGGCGGGCCACGTCGTCCAGGGCGATCTCGAGGTCCACCTCGGCCAAGCCGTCGGAGTAGACTCGCGGCTCGGCCGCCAGGCGGGCCGAGCGCAGCAGCAGGCGAATCGCGATGTCGCCGTCGCCCCCCGGCCCGACCGCTTGGCCCACCGTCTTGTCGGCCACGAGGCGGGCGCCGAGGACCAGGTCGGCCAGCCGCTCGAGCGCATCGACTTGCGCCACCCGGATCGCCAGGAGCGCCTGCGGATCGGGCGCCGGCTTGGGGGGTTCCCCCGCCAAGACCATGCCTGCCCAAAGCAGGACGGCTGCCACAATCAGCAGCAATCCTCCCATCGCGAGCGGCATGCTCGCACCGGTGTTGTACCTGTTCAGCATAGGCCGTTGCCGGGTGCCACGGGTTGCTGGCAACCCCTGTTCTCGGCCTGGTGCCGGGGCTCCATCGCACGGCCTGCAAGCAAGCCGTGGCACCCTCGTAGCTGAAGCGTTACCGTTCACGGATCGCCCGCTCGACTTCCTTGATCTCATCGGCCCCGCGGTGAACGCGGATGGCCAGCCCCGCCTCGAAGGACTCGCCGGGGCGCAGGATCGGCATCAGGCCGCGCTCGCGCAGTCCCGCACGCGGCGGGAACGGGCAGTTGCACGGCTCGATGCCGAGGACGTACGTCCCCTGCCCCATCATCTTCCACTCGGCCATGAACGGCAACGTGGCCTTCGGCCACGCGACCGACAGGGCCGTGCCGCCATCCAGCTCCGGGTTGACCAGGGCCGCGCGGCATAGGCCGTCGGCGCCCGCCTTCGGTTCCATGGAGTACGTGTGCTCCTGGAAGCCGGGCGTCGGCGGCAGCATTTCGCAGTGCTTCGCGATGTGGGCATTCGCGCGGTCGGTCACGCCCGTGACCGACTTCAAACTGGCCACGAGGCGGCTCTTTTCAGAAAGCAGCGGCCAGCCGAGGTTCACGTGGTACAAGAGCATGACGGTGCTCGGCTCGTAGCCGATGTTCGAGACGCGGTCAATCACCTCGATCAGGCGCGAGCCCAGCGAAGTGACGACGGTACGTTCCAGCAGGATCGTAGGCTTGAAAACCTCCGCCTCGGCCACGCGGCCGCGGAGGCGAAGGCGGTACTGGTCCTTCTCCCACCCGCACTGGACCGCCACTTCCTCGGCCGACAGGTGCGACGCCCGGCCGTGAAGCCCCCACGACTCGCCGCTCGGGTCGGCGTCGGGCGCGCCGAAGTGGCGAAGTCCGCACGTGGTCAGGAGGCCCCCGTCAAACGACTTCAGCCACCCCATGCCCGGCGGCTCGAATCGCTCGGGCGCCACGGGGCCGGTGCTCGACTCCCATCCGAGCGCCCGTCCGTTGAACCGGGCCGAGCCGATGTCGAGGCACCGGTCGGGCAGGACCGTGAAGGTCAGGCCGGAGCCGGTCCAGACGTCGATGCCGCGCATGCCGCGCGCGGGGCCGTCGTCGAACACGAACGGCCGCGCGCCGGCCACCTGGTCGGTGCGCCCGACGCGCTGGGCAAGGTCCTCGGGCTTGATCGACTTGCCGAAGAGTTCGGGCATGGTGATCCTCCGTAGCTCGAAAACGCGCCCATCGAGATGGGCGGCTAAATATGAGCATGTTTAGCCGTCGCCGCTACGGCGACGAACAGACCATCGCGGCCGTGCCGGCCGCGGCTAAACGATGCCGCGGCTAGCCTTCGAGGCGGCCGGTGAGGTCCCCCGGGCTCCCGCAGCCCAGCCGCTCCAAGGCCTCACGCAGCCCCGCCACGAGTTTCGGTCCCGTTTCCGGGTCGACGAAGTTGGCCGTGCCGACCGACACGGCGGTCGCGCCGGCACGGAGGAATTCGATCACGTCTTCCACAAACTGGATGCCGCCGAGGCCGAGGATCGGGATCCCGCGCGGCCCGGCCACCTGTTCCCACACGCGGCGCACCATGTAAAGGGCCACCGGCTTGATGGCGGGCCCCGAGAGGCCGCCCGTCACGTTCGTCAGGATGGGCCGGCCCTTCCACGGGTCGATCGCCAGGCCGCGCAGGGTGTTGATGAGGCTGAGGGCCTCGGCCCCCGCGTCGACGGCGGCGCGGGCGATGACGGCGATGTCGGTCACGTTGGGGCTGAGCTTCACGATGAGCGTGGCGCGCGAGACCTTCCGGCGGACGTCCTGCACCAGGCCCGCGAGCGTCGCCGGATCGATGCCGAACTCCATGCCCCCCTCTTTCACGTTCGGGCAGGAGACGTTGAGCTCGATGCCCGCCACACCGGGCGCGGCATCGAGCGCGGCGCACACCTCCAGGTACTCCTCGCGCGTCGAACCCGCGACGTTGACGATCACCGGCACCTCGAACCTGGCGAGGGCCGGGAGCTTATCGCGCAGGAACGCCTCGAGGCCCACGTTCGCCAGGCCGATGGCGTTGAGCATCCCGGCGCGGACCTCGGCCAGGCGCGGCGGCGGATGGCCCTCGCGCGGCCTCAGCGTGATCGACTTCGTCACGATCGCCCCGAGGAGCGCGAGGTCGTAGAACTGCGCCAGCTCCTCGCCATACCCCGAGCAGCCGGAGGCCGTGGCGATGGGGTTCTTCATCTTGAGGCGGCCGAGGGTCACGCCCATGTCCGGTTCGTGTCGAATCATGTCCCTATCTCACCTCGTTGCGCGGCTGGTCTCCGTACGTGTCTAGCGTCATACCCGATTGCCGGGTGGCACGGCCATGCGCCGTTGCGTGGCCGTGCATGGTCACGTGGGGCAGCAAGCACGGTCACGCAACGGCGCGTGACCGTGCCACCTCCGCTAAGCACATACGGGTCCTGTGACCCGCCGCGGCGGGCAGGTTGTGGCCATGCCACCCCGGCAGGCGGCTGACCCAAGGAGGTCACTCCCAAATAATGTCGCGGGCGTCGACCACCGGGCCGTCGCGGCAGGTCAGGCGGAAGGTCCATGCCTTCCCGCCCGTCGGGTCGCGCCGCTTCGTGGCGCACGAAAGGCAGACGCCGATGCCGCAGCCCATGAAGCCTTCGAGCGACACCTGGCATGGCAGGTCGCGTTCGTGGGCGATCCGGGCCAGCGCGTGGAGCATCGGCATCGGCCCGCAGCCATAGAGGGCCACCGGTTCGCCCTTCCAGAGCGTACGGAAGTACTCCTCGATCGCTGCCGTGGCCGTGCCGAAGAAGCCGGCGCTGCCGTCGTCGGTCGCCAGGACCGTGGGCGTCTCGGACTCGGCGAACTCGGCCACCGCGTCGGTCGCGGCAACCTGGTGATGCGTCGGCTCGGGTAGCTCGCGGAACGCCGTGGGCATCTTGTGGACATCCGCCGCCCCCAGGAAAGCGACGCAGCGCCTGCCGAGGGAGACCAGGTAGTCGGCCAGTCCGAAGATCGGGGCCACGCCGCACCCGCCGCCCACGAGGAGGCACAGCCGGCCTGCCTCCGGCGGCGTGAAATGGTTCCCCAGCGGCCCGACAAGGTTGAGGGTGGCCCCACCGGCCGCGCGGCCA
>JAPLML010000381.1 GCA_026387055.1 Planctomycetota bacterium
GGCGAGATCCTCAAGGCCATCATGGAGTCCGCCACGTTCTGGTTCGTCGGGGCGATGGACTGCCTGAAACGCATGGAGATCGATACCTCGGAGTTCGTCGCCACCGGCGGCGGGGCCCGAAGCGACCCGTGGCTCCAGATCAAGGCCGACGTCTTCGGCGTGCCCTTTGTGCGGCCGGCGATCACGGAGACGAGCACGCTCGGCGCGGCCATCCTGGCGGGCGTGGCCACCGGCGCTCTGCCGAGCGCGGAGGACGGCATCGCTCGCTTCGTCCGCCGCCAGCGCGTCTTTGAGCCCGACGCCGGGCGCCACGCCGTCTACCGCGAGCGCCTCCTCGCCTACCAGAGACTCTACCCGGCGCTAGGGGGTGTCTTCTCGAAGCTCTTCGAGCCGTGAGAGGCTCGCGAGCCGAAGTTCTCACGCCCCTGTCGGGGCTAGCCCAGGCCCTCCCGCCCTGCGTCCCCGCCGCGAAAACATGCATGCCCAGGCAACGTCGGCCCGGGCATGTCACCCTTGATACTTGACGCGCGGCGGGTCGGGAGACCCGCCGCGCAATGTCTTCCTATTTCCGCGCCTCTTCGGCCCGGCGGTTCCGGCGGGCGGCGATGATCTCATCGGCGATCCGCTGAGGCACGCGGGCGTAGCGAGACATCTCCATCGTGAACGTCGCCATGCCCTTCGACAGGCTCCGCACGGTCGTCGCGTAGCCGAAGAGGTTCACGAGCGGCGCCTCGGCCCGCACCACCGCGTGGTTCTTGAAGTTCTCGGTCGAGAGGATGATGCCGCGGCGGCTGTTCAGGTCGCCGACGATCTGACCCTGGTACTCCAGCGGCGTCTCGACCTCCACGAGCATGATCGGCTCCTGGAGACACGGCTTCGAGCGGTGGAAGGCCTGCCGGAAGGCGTCCATCGCGGCGATGCGGAAGGCCATCTCGCTCGAGTCCACCTCGTGGAACGAGCCGTCGTCGAGGCACATTTTGCAGCCGACGATCTCGTAGCCCGCGAGCGGCCCTTCCTGCATGACCTGCTCGAAGCCCTTGCTCACGGCCGGGATGTACTCGCGCGGGATCGCCCCGCCCTTGATGTTGTTCTCGAACTCGTACGCGGCGCCGTCGGCCAGGGGCACCAGGCGGCCGACGACGTGGGCGAACTGGCCCGCCCCGCCCGTCTGTTTCTTGTGACGGTAATCGAACTCGGCCTCGACGGTCGGCGCCTCGCGGTAGCTGACGTTCGGCGCGCCGGTCGTGACGTTGGCCTTGTACTCGCGGCGCATGCGCTCGACGTAGATGTCGAGGTGCAGCTCGCCCATGCCAGCGATGATCGTCTCGCCCGTCTCGGGATCGGTCGAGACGTGGAACGTCGGGTCTTCCCTCATGAAGCGGGCGAGGGCCTTCGCCACGCGGTCCTCGTCGGCCGAGGTTGCCGGCTCGACCGCCAGGCGGATGACCGGGTCGGCCACGAACATGCTCTCGAGCGAATAGTTGAGCTCCTCGCCGCAGAGCGTGTCGCCGCTGGCGCACTCGACGCCCACCAAGGCGACGATGTCGCCGGGGCCGGCGTCGGGGATGTCCTCGCGCTCGTCGGCGTGCATGCGCACCATGCGGCCGAGGCGGACGCTCTTGTGGGTCCGGGCGTTGCGGCACATCCGGCCCTTGGCCGCCCGGCCCTGGTAGATGCGGATGTAGCTGAGCTGCCCGAAGCTCTCATCGACGATCTTGAATACGAAGGCCACCAGGGGCGCGTCGGGGTCGCAGGCGAGCGGCGTCTCGGCGCCCTCGTTGTCGTGGTCGCGGGCCACGTAGTCGCAGTCGAGCGGGCTGGGCAGGTAGGCGGCCACCGCGTCCATCAGCGGCTGCACGCCCTTGTTCTTGACGGCCGAGCCCAGGACCATCGGCACGATGTCGCGGTTGAGCGTGGCCTCGCGGAGGGTTTGGACCACCAGGGCCGCATCGACCGGCCGGTCCTCCAGGAGGGCCGCCATCAGCGTGTCGTTGAACATGCTGAGGGCCTCGAGCATGTGGTGCCGCGCGCGGGCCGCCGCCTCGGCGTACCCGGCCGGAACGGCGGAGCGCACGACCGTCTCGCCCGACTTGCCCTCGAACGTAATCGCCTGCATGGCCACCAGGTCGATGACCCCGCGGAAACCCTCGCCCGCGCCCATCGGCACCCGGAGCGGCACCACGTTCAGGCCGAGCTTCTCGCGCATGTCGCGGCACACGCGCTCCGAGTCGGCGCCCATGCGGTCCATCTTGTTGATGAACGCGAGGCGCGGCACGCGGTAGCGCTTCATCTGGCGGTCGACCGTGACCGACTGGCTCTGGACGCCGCCGACGGCGCACAGGACCATGATCGCCCCGTCGAGGACGCGCAGGCTGCGCTCGACCT
>JAPLML010000583.1 GCA_026387055.1 Planctomycetota bacterium
GGCGCGGGCGAGTACTTCCTGCGCATCGAGCCGCACCCGGAGAAGCCGGGGTGGGTCCGCACCCACTTCTGTCCGGCCGACGAGAACCCGGACCTCCAGAAACGCCTGGAGGCCGCCGGATGGGTCCGCGACCCGGACGTCCTCGACACGTGGTTTTCGAGCGCGCTGTGGCCCTTCTCCACGCTCGGCTGGCCGGAGGAGACGCCGGACCTGAAGGCGTTTTACCCCACCGACGTGCTCGTGACGGCCCGCGAGATCATCACCCTGTGGGTCGCCCGGATGGTGATGATGGGCCTGTACAACCTGGGCAAGGCGCCGTTTGCCGACGTCTACATCCATGCGATGATCCAGGACGGCGAGGGCCGGCCGATGAAGAAGAGCCTGGGCAACGGCGTCGACCCGCTCGACATCATCGCCACGCACGGCACCGACGCCCTGCGGTTCACCCTGGCGTGGATGACCACCGAGACGCAGGACGTGCGGCTGCCGGTCGTCAAGGACGCGGCCACGGGCCGCAACACCTCGCCGAAGTTCGACATGGGCCGCAACTTCTGCAACAAGCTCTGGAACGCCACGCGGTTTGCCCTCATGAACCTCGAAGGGGCGGAAGGGGCCGCGCTGGACCGCTCGAAGATGCGCCTGGAAGACCGCTGGATTCTCTCGCGCGTCGAGCGCATCCGCCGCACCGTCGGCGAGGAGCTCGAAGCGTTCCACTTCCAGGCGTCGCTCACGGCGCTCTACGATTTCTTCTGGCACGACCTGTGCGATTGGTATCTGGAGGTCATCAAGCCGCGCCTGACCGACCGGGCCGAGCGGGCCGTGCCGCAGCGCATCCTCGCCTACGTCCTGGACCGGACGCTGCGGCTGCTGCACCCGTTCGTGCCGTTCATCACCGAGTCGGCGTGGGAGGGCTTGAGCGTCACGGTGCGCGACCGGAGCCTGCCGGGCCTCGCCCCCGCGCCGCCGAGCGAGCGGCTGATCCTCGCGCGGTGGCCGGAGCCGGCGGAAGGCATGATCGACGAAGCCGCGGAGAAGGAGTTCGGCCTGCGGCAGGAACTCATTGAAGGCGTTCGCAAGGCCAAGGCCGAGAGCGGCCAGTCGGCCTCGCAGGTGGCGGTCTACATCCCCGAGCCGGCGGGTCAGGAACGGTTTATCGCGTCGACCTTCGAGGCGTTCGCGGACCTCGCCGCGGTGACGGAAGTGCACGTCGGCAGGCGGCCGCCGGCGGGGCAGGTGTGCGCGTCGTCCTACGTGGCCTCGCTCGGCGGCTCGGTCTACGTGCCGATGCCCGAGGAGATGATCAAGAAGGAGCGGGCGCGGATCGCCAAGGAGATCGAGGAGAAGAACCGACTCCTCAAGAGCATCGCGGGCAAGCTCGCGAACAGGCAATTCACCGACCGGGCCCCCCCCGAAGTGGTGGAACGCGAGCGCGCCCGTGCCGAGGAAGCCCGCGCCGCCATCGCCGCCCTCGAGAAACGCCGGGCGGAATTGGGGTAATCCTGGCTGTGCGGTGTGTTGGTGTTGGCGGCGGCCCTCATAGGGTGTCGTGCCATTTACCCGCGGCGCTTGTACATGCTTAGCGTGGGTGGCACGGTCACGCGCTGTTGCGTGACCGTGCTTGCTCGCCCAGGTGACCATGCACGGCCACGCAACAGCGCGTGGCCGTGCCACCCGGCTATCGAAGCAACGCGCCAAACACGTACCCGCGCTTGCGCGGCGCGTGCTTTGCGGCGTCGGCAAAACTCCCCATGCGCTTGCCCTCACAGCCTGATCTGCTAGAATGGCTACGGTACTTCAAACAGGGGCCCGCGATGCAGATTCGTTGTGAGCTTATCCGGATCATGATCAGCGAGACCGAGGACCAGCAGGTCATCGTGCTCAAGGAGGCCGGCGGCGACCGGATCTTCCCGATCGTGATCGGCTTCTTCGAGGCGGCCGCCATCGACCGTCGCATCAAGGGCCACGTCCTGCCACGGCCGATGACCCACGACCTCCTGGGGATGGTGATCGAGGCCCTCGGCGGGCGCCTCGCGCGGGTCTGCGTCACGGACCTCAAGGACCACACCTTTTACGCCAACCTCGTGATCGAGCGGAACAAGGACCAGATCCTCGTCGACGCGCGCCCGTCCGACGCCATCGCCCTGGCTGTTGCGAACAACACGCCCATCTTCGTCGAGGACCACGTGCTGAACGAGGTGGCCGGCCCGGGCGGGTTCAACGTGTAATCGCAAGCCGGCCCGCCGTGTATTCACGGCGGGACAAGTGAGCTGCCGCGGAGAGCCGATGCTGCACACCGTTTTGATGGCCGTCACCGCCTTGCTGCTCTTCGCCGGCTGGGCCCTCGCGGCCCACCCCGAAGCCGCCCGAACGATCGTCCTTGCCTCCGAGACGGTTCCCGAGAGCCTCCAGGTGGCGCGCCATTACATGGCCGCGCGCGGCATCCCCGAAGAGAACCTGTGCGTGGTCAAGGCCCCCGCCGACGAGATCATCACCCGGCAGCAGTTCGACGACGCGCTCTGGAAGCCGCTGCGGGCGTTCCTCGCGCGATGGGAAGGGCGGCTCGACGTGGCCCTGCCCGACGGCACCCTGCGCCTCCAGCTCGACGCCCGCCGCGCCAAGTACCTCGTGCCCGTCTACGGCATCCCCATCAAGATCAAGGAGTACGAGGACGTCCAGACGATGTACCTCTCGCGTGCCGCCGCGGTGGACAGCGAGTTGGCGCTCCTGCCGGAGGGCGGGCACAAGCTTGTCGGCGGGGTGCCCAACCCGTATTTCGGCGCCGACGCGCCGTTCGGCCCGCCGCTCGATGCGATGATGGTCCTGGTGTCGCGGATCGACGGGCCGAGCCCCGAGATCGCCAAGCGCCTCGTCGATGACGCCGTGTGGGCCGAGCAGAACGGCCTGAAGGGCCGCGCGTACGTCGATACGCGCGGGATCACGAAGGGGGGGTACGCCGAGGGCGACGGGTGGCTCCGGCGCGCCGCCGAGCTGCTGCGCCGCGCGGGCTTCGAGACCGACGTGGACGCCAGGCCCGAGGTCTTCCCGCCCGCCTACAAGATGACCGACGCCGCGGTTTACCTCGGCTGGTACACCGACAGCATCGCCGGCCCGATGGCGCTGCCGGACTTCAAGTTCAAGCGCGGCGCCATCGCGTACCATCTCCAGAGCTTCACGGGCGCCGCCATCCGCGACCCGATCAGCCACTGGGTCGGCCCGCTCCTCGTGCACGGCGCCTGCGTGACCGCGGGGGCGGTGTACGAGCCCTTTCTCACCGGCACGCCGCATATCGATATCATGATGGACCGCCTCCTGCGGGGCTACTCCTGGGGCGAGGCCGCCTACATGGCCGAGGCGCAACTCTCCTGGCAGATGTGCTTTATCGGCGACCCGCTGTACCGGCCGTTCGGCCGAGTGCGAGCGACCTGGTGAGGGTCATCATCGGCCTGCCGAGCCCGCCGCGGCAGCGGCGGGAGATCCTCCCCGCCCGGGGTCTCCCCCCGCTTCCGCGGCGGGCTCGTTGGCACCTCTTACAGCTGCGCCTTCGGGAGATGCTTGGCCGCCTCCTCGGGTGTCATGTGCAGGGGCTGCGTGGCGGCGACAGCGCGGAGGCGCCACTCGCCGTCGGGGTCGGGGGCAAACGCGCCTTCCCACGTCACGCGCTCAAACTCGGCGGGCACTGGACGAGCGCCGGGGGCGGGGCGGAAGGTGTACGCCTGCGTGACGCCGGCCTCGCGGTCCCGCTGCCGGATGACCGGCGTCTCGGCGGTGGCGCGGACCCGCTGGAGGCCCAGGCGCACTACCGCCGCCAGCGCCTCCTTGTCCGACGGTCCGCTGCGGTACTCCGGCGAGATGCACTCGATCAGGGCCTCGGCGTCGCCGCGATCGACGGCCTTGGCCATCGTGTCGAGCGTGCGGACGAGGCGCTCGCGGTCGGTCTCGACGGCCCACGCGAGAACCCCTACGAGCACGCCGGCCGCCAGGCACCCGAGGGCCGCTCTGGCCGCCCGCTGCGATCCCGTGCGCATCCAGACGAGGCCGGCGACGACAGCGGCGATGCCGAGCAGGATCCACAGTGTCAGGGGATTCTCGAGGACCAGATAGCGGGCCAGATCCATGGCGCTCTTCCCAAGGGACCGGGCCAGATGATACGTCCGCCGCCGCCGACCGTCACGCCAAAAGTGGCATCCGGCGTAATGCATGAGTTGCCCCATGGCGGGCACGGCAGGGCAAGACCGGCCTGCCCGTCGATAGTACTACAACGGCACTTCGCGCGGCGGGTCTCCCGACCCGCCGCGGTCGCCGCGGCGACCGTCATCTGGCCGCCCGGGGGCAATTGCCACGCGGTGGGTCAGGAGACCCACCGCGCACGAGGTTAAGTGGCGTTGTAGTAATAGGCAGGCCGTGGCACGCATACTGCGGCGCGAGGTTTTGGGTTGAATCGCGCCATGTCGTGGCTATAATTCCGCCGACTAAGGACCTCCGGGCATGCTGCTCTCACCCGGACGGCACGCTCGACCGGTTTGGGACCTAGTAGTCCTTCACATTTGATGTTGTTGGTTGTGTGGTAGTGCCGATCTCCTCTGCGGCACACGGAGGTGCCGCGAACGGGGAAGGAGAATCGGCATGAACAAGAAAT
>JAPLML010000052.1 GCA_026387055.1 Planctomycetota bacterium
GGAGGCGGCGCCGGGCGGCGGTAACATACGGCGGCGGGGGGTTTGGCGTACCCCGGCAGGTGTGGCACGGCCGGTTCGCCACGGCGAATCTCGCCTTCGGCGGACTTGTCCGGCCGTGGCATGTGCCACGGGTTGCTTGCCAACCCGTGGTCACTGCAGTCTTCTTACCTTGCGGTGTTACACCATAGGGAAGAAAACCATGATAACCACGGGTTGACAAGCAACCCGTGGCACATGTGAAGAAACGGCGCTTAACGCGCCGGCCACATTCCCCACGGCCGGACAAGCCGGCCGTGCCACACCTGCTATTGGATGTCGACCAACGGAGCACCTGGATGGACCCGAAGGACCTCAACGTCATCGTGGCGACCGACTGCGGGAGCACGACGACCAAGGCCATCTTGATCGAGCGCAAGCCCGAGGGCTACCGCCAGACGTTCCGCGGCGAGGCGCCCACCACCGTCGAGGCGCCCTACGAGGACGTCACGCGCGGCGTCCTGAACGCCCTCGCGGAACTCGAGGAACTCTCCGGGCGTCGGTTGCTCGACGGCGAGCGAATCCTCACCCCCGCCCGCGGCAGCGAAGGCGCCGACGTCTACATCTCGACCTCCAGCGCCGGCGGCGGACTCCAGATGATGGTGGCCGGGGTCGTCAAGTCGATGTCGGCCGAAAGCGCCGAGCGCGCCGCCCTGGGCGCAGGCGCGATCGTCATGGACGTCATCGCCTCGAACGACCAGCGTCCGCCGCACGAGAAGATCGAGCGCATCCGCACCCTCCGCCCCGACATCATCCTGCTGGCCGGCGGCACCGACAAGGGAACCATCCAGCACGTGGTCGAGCTGGCCGAATTCCTGGCGGCGGCCAACCCCCAGCCGCGGCTCGGCTCGTCCTACAAGCTGCCGGTGGTCTACGCGGGCAATATCGACGCCCGGCCGCACGTCGAGGACCTGCTGGCCGGGAAGGTCGAGCTGCACGTCACCGAGAACCTGCGGCCCGTGCTGGAGCGGGAGAACCTGGGCCCCGCCCGCGACACCATCCACGAACTGTTCCTCAAGCACGTCATGGCCCAGGCGCCCGGTTACCTGAAACTGATGTCGTGGGTGGGGGCGCCGATCATGCCGACGCCCGCCGCCGTGGGCAACATCATCCAGCGGATCGCCCGCCGCCAGGACCTGAACATCGTGGGCGTGGACATCGGCGGCGCGACCACCGACGTGTTCTCGGACTTCGCGGTCGCCGCGCGCGACGCCGGCCGCGGCCCCGGCGCCAAGGAGCGGGTCTTCAACCGCACCGTGAGTGCCAACCTCGGCATGAGCTACAGCGTGTCGAACGTGGTGGCCGAGGCCGGCATCGAGAACATCCTGCGGTGGGTGCCGTTTGAGATCGACGAGGGCGAGCTCCGGGACCGCATCAAGAACAAGATGATCCGCCCCACGACGATCCCCTGCCTGCTGGAGGACCTGAAGATCGAGCAGGCGAGTGCCCGGGAGGCCCTGCGCCTGGCCTTCGTGCAGCACAAGCAGTTGGCGGTCGGCCTGAAGGGCGTGCAGCGCCGCCGGACGATGGGCGAGTCGCTCGACGACCGCGGCGCGAGCGACACGATCATCCGCATGCGCAACCTGGACCTGCTGGTCGGCAGCGGCGGGGTCCTCTCGCACGCTCCCCGGCGCAGCCAGGCCATGATGATGCTCATCGACGCCTTCGGGCCCGAGGGCGTCACGCGCCTGGCCGTCGACAGCATCTTCATGATGCCGCACCTGGGCGTGCTGGCCGAGATCCACGAGGCCGCCGCCGTCGAGGTCTTCGATCGCGATTGCCTCATCAACCTGGGAACATGCGTCGCGTGCCTGAACCGCGGCAAGGACGGCGCCCGCTGCTTCGACTATCGCCTCACCGCCGAGGGGAGGACGCGGCGGGGGACCGTCGGCGCCGGCGAGCTCGCGCTCGAGCCGCTCGGCGTCGGCCAGACGGCCGAGATCGTCGCGCAGCCGGCCCGGGATATCGATCTCGGCGCCGGCCACGGGCGAACGGTCGAGGCCACGGTCCAGGGCGGCGTGGTGGGCGTGGTGTTCGACGGGCGCGGCCGGCCGCTGGCGGTCCCCGAGCGGCGGCGCAGCGAAACCCTCACGCGGTGGGCCAAGGCGCTCGCCGCGTACCCGGACTCGTAGGGCGTCACACGTGGTCTTATGAGTTGAAATGGGCGGCGCGGTGTGGGCAGTCTTGCCCGCCGCGCTTATCCTGGCCGTGTGGTAGAGGCTGACGGAACACGCGGCTCTAGAGGCGGACGTTCATGGCACACGGCTATACCCCCGGCCTTCGCGTGACGGAGCAGGCGACGGTGCGCCGACTCCGGCGCCTGCCGATCGCCGGCACGGTTCTGGTCCGGCGCGGCGCCCGCGTCCGCGCCCAGGACGTGGTCGCCCGGGCCGAACTGCCCGGCGACGTGGCCGCCGTCAACGTCACAAGCGCGCTGGGCATCACGCCGGAAGAGGTCGAGCGGTACATGCTCAAGAAACCCGGCGACGCGGTGGCCCGCGACGAGGCGATCGCCGAGACCCGCCCCTTCATCAAGTGGTTCCGGAGCGCGGCCCGCTCGCCCATCGACGGCCGCGTGGAGAGCGTCTCGAAGATCACGGGCCAGGTGATGATCCGCACGGCCCCCAAGCCGGTCGACGTGCGGGCCTACATCGACGGCGTGGTGGTCGAGGTGATGGAGCGCGAGGGCGTGGTCGTCGAGACCACCGGAGCGATCGTCCAAGGGATCCTGGGGGTCGGCGGGGAGGTCGCCGGCGAGCTGGCGATGGCCGGCAAAGGCCCGGACGCGGTGCTCGGCCCGAGCGATCTCGGCGACGGGCTGGCCGGCAAGATCGTCGTGGCCGGGGCCCTGGCGACCCACGACGCCTACCGGCGCGCGGCCGAGATCGGCGTGGCCGCCCTGGTGTGCGGCGGCTTCCACGACGCCGACCTGCGGGCCTTGCTCGGGTATGACCTGGGCGTCGCCATCACGGGACACGAGAAGGTAAGGCCCATCCTTATCATGACGGAAGGTTTCGGCCGCATCCCCATGGCGCGGGCTACGTGGGAGCTTCTGGCCTCGCGCGCCGGCCGGCCGGCCTCGGCCAACGGCACGACGCAGATCCGGGCAGGGGTGATGCGGCCGGAGATCATCATCCCGTCGAGCGCACCGGTCGGCCCGCCGGAGCGGGCGGCGCCGGGCGCGGCGGACAGCGGGCTCCACGTCGGCAGCCCCGTGCGCCTCATTCGCGAGCCCGGTTTCGGCCGCCTGGGCACGGTGCGGCAGCTGCCGGCGGGCGTCCACGCCGTCGAGTGCGAAGCCCGGGTGCGCGTGGTCGAGGTCGAGTTCCCGAACGGCGAGCGGGCGATGGTGCCGCGGGCGAACGTCGAGATCATCCAGTCCTGAGCGCGGCAGCCCCGTCCCCCGCTATCCCGGGAAGAGCGGCCGGAGCCACATCTCGTAGAGGAACTGCATCCGCTCAATCAGGTAGGACATCCGGGTCATCACGGTGTTGCCGAACATGGCGCCGAGGGCGACCATGATCATGAGGCGGCCCCATCGCATCGGCGTGCGAACCCAGCGGTTCTCGGTCTTGACGGAGAAGAAAAAGTACAGCAACGTCGTCAGCAGCGCCGCGAGGAACAGGAGGTTGTTGGAGCTGTCGAGGAACCCCTCCCACGTGAATCCGTTCGGGCCGGCGAACGGGTTCAGCGGCTTCAGCGAAGCGCCGATCTGGGGCAGAATCAGGAGGATCCGGAACTTGAAGGCCAGTCCCGCCGCCACGCCGACAAACAGGCCGCTCACGAGCGTGCTCACCCAGAACCACTTCTTCGAGAGTTGGAAGTACCACAGCGATCCCGGCACCAGGGCCAGCAGCCAGAGCGCCCCCGTCCAGTCGCGCGTGCCCGCCAGCGCGCCCTGAATGGGCGACAGCCACATCGGCTGGAGCACCTGCTTCCACGTCACGACGATCTGGATGCCGACCACAACACCCATCGCCGCCTGCTGGATGAGGCGGTAGAACGGGTTGTCGCGGGCCAGGTAGCTGAAGACGCCCAGCGTCACGATGGCGCCCACCCAGACGGCCAGGGGATCGGTCATGCGCCCCGCCTCCCGGCCCGCCGCGCGGCCCACATGCCCAGGTTCCCCACGATGGCCGCCAGGATAATGGCGGCGTTGCCGAACGAGGCCGCCATGCTCAGCCGCGTGCCGAGCGCCGGATGCCGGATCAGGGCCTCGTACTCCGCCGCGCCGCGGTTCCCGATCAGCATCCCGCAGAGCTGCTTGCTGTCGATATACGTGTAGTAGTTGGGCGCCATCATCGACATGCACCCGAAGGCCACCGGCGTGCCGAACTGCCCCGTGATGAAGCTGATCCACTCGGGCGACGGCGCGTAGGTCACGACGTACACCAGGCGGACGTCGCGGATCGTCCGGACCTCCTTCATCAGGGGCAGGTCCCCGATGGGCGTGCCGCGGACGTCGGCCTGACGGATCGTGTGGAAGTCGAGGGCCAGGGCGCTGATGACCGGCGCGAGGCCGCTCGCGGACTGAACGTAGCCGGCGTTCACCCAGTCGCGGCCGTACACGTAGCCCGCCTGGGCGGCAATCGGCTCGATGGTCTTCTGGGCGAACTCCGGAGAGAACACCGTCCCCAGGCTCGTGACCACGAAGCGAATCCTGCGTTGGCACAGGTGCCGGACCACGCACTCCAGTTGGGCGGCGTTCTCGGACCGCGACCCCTGGTCCCAACTGGAGTCGATCATCACGATGCCGTCGGCCGGAACCGCCTCGACCGCGTCGTACAGGCCGCGCGTCGCACGGGAGGCGCTGCCCCTCGGCATCGGGATGAGGATCACCAGCGGAATGATCAGCAGAATGGCCGTCGCCAGGTAGAGCCATCGCGGATTCAGGGTGTGCAGCCGTGCCAGCCAACGCCTCATCGCTCACCTCGTCGCCGCGCCGATCCCCAGCCACTGGCGGAAACCGGCGGCAAACGCCCCGCCGCAAACACCGATCTCAACGGCCCGCTGTACGCCCGTGTTGGGCACGGCCAGGATCCACTGGGCCGCATGGCGCACCTGAAACGCATCCGGCAGGCCCTGCGTCAGCCAGTCGCCCAGCGGCACCTGGCCCAGCAGAATAACGACGGCCGACGCCATCATCAGGCCTGCCTCGAGGTTATTGATCCGGAAGGCCCGGTGCGCCGCCGACACCAGGTAAAAGGCAAGCAGCGCCATGCTCGAGGCAAAGAAGGCCGTCTGCACACCGTAGAAGAGCGCGTTGTACAGGGTGTCGAACGCCCGGTGGATGTTCGCCCCCTCGCACGATGCGGCCACGATGCTCACCGCGAGGAACACCAGGAAGACGGCGCCCTCGAGCCGCCCCTGCTCCCGGCGGACGATCATGCCCAGGTATCGGCGCACGAGGTTCAGCGGGCCGAGCAGCACCGCCATCGCGCTGACGACGATCAGGAAGTTCGTGGCGGAGGGCAGGAAAGGCGTCAGGGGATTCTCAACGCCGCCCAGCCAGTCGGGCGTCCGGGCTGGAAGGAGAAACTCCAGCAGGAAGAAGAGCCCCCCGCCGAAGGTGATGAGCCAGACCGCCCGCCGCCGCACAGGAATCCCCTTCTTACCTGTAGTGCCTGAGCAGCTCCACAAACCAGCTCGCCGCGCCGCCCGGCAAGAGCGCCGCGAGGACGCCCAGGAGGATGAGGCCCGCGAACATCGCCTTGATGATGTCCTGGCTGACAAGGACGCCGCGCAGCGCCGGGTCCGGGCTGACGTACGCGCCGGCGGCGTAGTACTCCTCGCCCATGATGGTCTTGTCGCACGTGCAGACGAAGAACGGCATCTGCCAGAGGGAGGGGTCGCCGGCGATCTGGAGGACGCCGATCCGCGCGCCCGGCTCGGTCATCAGGAGACTCGCAAATTCGAACGCCCCGAAGAACAGCGCGCACCCCGCCCGCGTTTCCTCGATCAGGCGCGCCACGGCCATGCCGTAGACGGCGGAGTCCTCGGACAGGAAGCGGACCTGCTCCTTGGCGTCGAAATGGTCCGGCACGCCTTCCGCCACGTAGGCCTGACGCACCGTCTCCTCGGCCACGGGGTACACGTTTCCGGGGCGCGCCAGGACGATGAGGGGCGTCTGAAGGCGAGCGGCCAGCCGGGCCACGTGAGCGAGGATCAGGAGCGAGGCATGCGTCTCGATCGCCTGGATGTCCGTGAAGCCCATGGCGAAGACGACGGGGCGCCCCATCTCGGTGGCGCGTTCGACCGCCCGCTCGATCTCGGCGACGCCGGCGATGCGCCGCACGTACGGCACGTGCCCGCGCCGGGCGCGCCAGAGGCACCCGAGAATGGCGGCGGCCATCGCGAACATCAGCGCGGCCATCAGCCAGTCGGCGTGCTGCACGGTTCTGCCCTCGCAACGTTACCGCTTGCCCTTTGTGGAAAGGCAGTGCAACACATTGGGGGTACGCCAAACACGTACAAGCAAGCCGTGGCACCCGCCATTTCACGGGGGACAGAGCACGAGACGACCAACCTCAGCGCGGCGGCGCGGCCTCGGTCCGGCCGTCACCCTCGTCTTGCCCTGCGGTCTCGAGGCGTTTCAGCAGGCGGTCGATCGCCGCCGGATCGCGAAGCGCCTCGATCTTCTCGTAGTAGTCCGGCCCGAAGAAGGGGGCCACCACGCCGCCCAGCAGCATCGCCGTCGGCCACGCCAGCGGCGCGAGCGGGCGGTGCATCTCCAGCACCATCGCCGCCGGCGCCTGGAGGCGCTTGGCGACAATCCAGCGGAACAGCCGGTCCATCGCCCTCTGACCGACGCCGCCGGGAGGCGCCGCGCGATCCTGCGCGTCCGCCATGGAAGCCCTCCCCTGCACTCGCCCGCCCTGCCTTTTCAACCCATCCGCCACTCGCAGAGGCCCGATGAGAATTCGCGAGGTCGGCGGCATCTTATCCAAGCGGGGGCAAAACCCCAAGCCCCATTTTGCGACAGGAGACGGGCCGTTCCTGGACTTCTTCGCTTGCCTTCTCGCGCGGGGCAGGCTATTGTCCGGTTGGCGCGCCTGAAGAAGGAAGCCAGAACACCATCCAGGAAACACGCATGAGGACAAAGCCAAGGGTTGCCGCGGCACGATCCGGCGGCGTGACGCGGCGCGGGTTCCTGGAGAGCGCCACGGCGGCGGCCGGGATGCTCGCGGCGCCGTGGATTGAGCTTGTGCCGGCGGAGGCGCAGAGCGTGCCCGAGAACGGGGAGCGCGAGAAGATCGAGGCCGCGATTCCGGCCAAGGCCGTTGCCGCGCCCCGTAAGCCCCGGAAGCTGCTGATCTTCGACCTCAACGTCGGATACGGCGGGCACCCTTCCGCCCGCACGGCCAACCTGGCCTTTACGCTGATGGGGCGGAAGACTGGCGCTTTTGACACGGTCGTGAGCCGAGACCCGGCCCTCTTCAAGCCGGAGAGCCTGAAGACGTTCGATGCCGTCTTCCTCAACAACACGGTGGGCAATCTCTTCGAGGACCCCGCGCTCAGGCAGAGCCTGCTCGAGTTCGTTTACGGCGGCGGCGGACTGCTCGGCGTCCACGGGACGTCGGTGGCTTTCACGCGGTGGCCCGAGGGGGCGCGCGAGGACTGGCCGGAGTTCGGCCTCATGCTCGGCACGCGCGGCGCCTACCACCGGGCCAACACCGAGCACGTATTCATGAAGCTGGATGACCCCGAGCATCCGCTGAACCGGCCCTTCGGCGGCAAGGGCTTCGATTTCCGCGATGAGTTCTTCCGCCCCCAGGAACCGTATTCGCGGCACAGGGACCGCGTGCTCTTCAGCATCGACACCGAGAAGACCGACCTCAAGGGCCAGCCGCGCGACCGGTGTTACCGCGAGGACAACGACTACGCGATGGCGTGGGTGCGGCAGTACGGCCGGGGGCGCGTCTTCTACTCCACGTTCGCCCACAACCCCTACGTCTTCTGGGACCCGAAGATGCTGGAGTTCTACCTGGGGGCGGTCCAGTTTGCCCTGGGCGACCTGCCGGCCCCGACGATCCCGAGCGGCAAGCTGACGCCGGCCATCCGGGCGCAGGAGAAGCTGGGCTGGCGTCTGGGCATCGAGGCCTACACCTTCCAGAAGTACACGTTCTTCGAGGCCATCGAGAAAACCGCGCAGCTCGGCCTGCCGTTCATGGGCGGCCTCTCCTTCCAGAAGGTCAGCACGGAGATCGACAAGTTCTTCGCTCCCGGGCTCACCGACGACGATCTGAAGCAGGTCCGGCTGAAGCTGGAGGCGGCGGGCGTGCGCCTCCTGACGTATTACATCCACGAGATCCCCGGCGATCCGGCGGGCTGCCGCAACGTCTTCGAGTTCGGGCGCAAGATCGGCATCGAGACCTTCATGTCGGAGCCGTCGCCGGAAGCGCTGGACACGATCGAGAAGTTCTGCGACGAATACGACATCAACGTGGCCATCCACAATCACGACCCGAAGGCGTCGCCGCAGTACTGGCAGCCGGAAGGGGTCTTGAAGGCCTGCCAGGGCCGCAGCAAGCGGATCGGCGCCTGCCCCGACCTCGGCTACTGGATGCGCGCCGGCATCGATC
Organism: Planctomycetota bacterium; assembly: GCA_026387055.1. Lineage (GTDB taxonomy): Bacteria > Planctomycetota > Phycisphaerae > FEN-1346 > FEN-1346 > JAPLML01. Next base: position 8,619 of record JAPLML010000052.1, read on the forward strand.
CGCTCAAGGGGCTCGGCACGCTCAAGGACCGCGTGATCACCGTGCACGTGCACGACCTCGATGAGTTGAGTCCCCAGGGCCACGACGTGCCGTGGGGCACCGGCGTCGGAAAGACCGAGGCGTTCATCAGGGAAGTCCACCGCCTCGGCATCAAGCCCACGATGTTCGGCATCGAGTACGCCTACAACTGGCTGGAGTCGATGCCGGAAGTCGCCCGGAGCGTTGAGTTTTTCAACAAGGTCAGCCTGACGCTGGCAAAGTGAGGCGCGCCATGCGGCGGTTCCGGCACAAGGTGAAGACCGACGCGCGCCCGATGACGCGGCGCGAGTTCCTGCGCGGCGCGGCGGCGGTCTCGGGGATCGTCGCGGCGCCGTGGCTCATTCCCTCCTCGGCGCGGGGCGCGGACGGGGCCGTGGCGCCTAGCGGGCGGCTCACGGTGGGACTCATCGGCAAAGGCCTGATGGGCAGCGGCCATTTGAGGCGTCTGGTCGGCGATCCGGCCGCTCAGCTTCTGGCCGTCTGCGACGTGGACCGCGGGCGGTGCGAGGAAGGCAAGCGGCTCGCGGACGAGACCTATGCCGCCGACGCGCCGGCGGCGCGCAAGCGCGGCTGTGCCGCCTACAACGACTATCGCGAACTCCTGGCCCGGCCCGACATTGACGCCGTGGCGATCGCCACGCCGGACCACTGGCACGCGTTGCAGGCCATTGACGCGGCCAAGGCGGGCAAGGACGTCTACTGCGAGAAGCCCGTGTCGCTGACGATCGAGGAGGGGCGCCGGCTGGTGGAAACGGTGCGCCGGTACGCGCGGGTGTTCCAGACGGGGACCCAGTACCGCTCGATTCCGGCGATACGGCAGGTTTGCGGATTCGTCCGCGCCGGGGGGCTGGGGCGGGTCAAGTCGGTTTTCACCCTATGGGGAAAGGTCCAAGTCGAGAATCTCGGCAGCTCGTACGCACCCCTGAGTTCCCTGCTGCCGGCCGAGCCGGTGCCGGAGGGGCTGGACTGGGACCTGTGGGTGGGCCCGGCGCCGTGGCGCCCCTACAACCGCCTCTACCACCGGAACCCGCCTCCGGGCGTGGTGCCGTGGGCGTTCTGCGAGGATTTCGGCGCGGCCTCCGTAACGTGGTACCATTCGCATGCGGCTGACGTGATACAGTACGCCCTGGGCATGGTGAACAGCGGGCCGGTGGAGATCATCCATCCCGGCCGCGGGGAATATCCGACGCTGACTTGCAGATATGCCAACGGAACGCTGCTCCACCACGTGGACCATTGGGGCCAGGTCAAGGACCTCTACCGCGCGGTTCCCGCCGCGGCCCGGCTGGAGGGCAACTTCGGCGGCGTGTTCGTGGGGGAGCGCGGCTGGATCACCTCGATGACCGGCGGCGGGCCGGTCGAGGGCGGGCCGGAGGAGCTCTTCGCGGAGATGAAACTGAAGATCCGGGAGGTCAGTCACGCGGGCAACGACCATCACGCCAACTGGTTCGAGTGCATCCGGACGCGGCGGAAACCCAGCGCCGACGAAGAGATCGGCCACCGCGGGGCCTCGCTCGGCCACCTGGTGACCCTCGCACACAAGCTCGGGCGGTCGCTGAAATGGGACCCGGCCAGGGAAGAGTTCGCCGGCGACGAGCAGGCCAATCGCCTGCGCTCGCGCGCCATGAGAGCGCCGTGGCACACCTGAGAAC
>JAPLML010000071.1 GCA_026387055.1 Planctomycetota bacterium
ACCTCATCGATCGCATCAACCGCGAGAGCCGCGAACGCTTCATGAAAACGTTCGAGGCGGTGCGCGGCCACTTCCAGGAACTCTATCGCAAACTCTTCGGCGGCGGCAAGGCCGACGTGTTCCTCGAAAACGAGGCCGACGTGCTGGAGAGCGGGATCGAGGTGGTGGCGCGGCCGCCGGGCAAGCAGCTCCAGCGAATCAGCCTCCTCTCGGGCGGCGAGAAGACGATGACGGCGGTGGCGCTCCTCCTGGCGATCTTCCGCGCGCGGCCCAGCCCCTTCGCGATCCTCGACGAGGTCGACGCCGCGCTCGACGAGACCAACGTCGGCCGGTTCACCGACTTGGTCAAGGAGTTCCTCGACCAGTCGCAGTTCGTCATCATCTCGCACAACAAGCGCACGATGAGCATCGCCGACGTGATTTACGGCGTAACGATGCACGAGCCGGGCGTGTCGCGCAAGGTGAGCGTCAAGTTCAGCGACCTGCACGAGCACGGCTTCGTGACGGACGACTCGGCGGGCGGCAAGGCCGCGGCCGAAGCGACGCCTGAGGTGCCCTTGGCGGAACCTGAGCCGCCGGTGCCGGCTGAGGTGCAGCTCGCGCTGACGGACACGGGCGCCCGGGCCGCCGCGGAGGAATCGGCCGCCGCCGTCGCGGCCCCGGCCGAAGCGGCGGAGCAGGTCGAAGCGCCGCCGGAATCTCCCGAGACCGCCGCCGTCACGACGGCCGGCAATCCGGAGATGACGAAGTCGCTCTCCCCGGGCTGAGTACATGTTTAGCGTCAAGCCTGATTGGCGGGTGGCACGGCCACGCGCTGTTGCGGGGCCGTGCATGGTCACGTGGGGGAGCAAGCACGGTCACGCAACGGCGCGTGACCGTGCCACCCACGCTAAACAGGTGCGGGGCTGAAAGCCTGTGGCTAGAGAGTAGCCGCCCGTGACGGGGCTGACGGCACAACGCACGGCCGGACAAGACCGGCCGTGGCACACAGCGCGGCGGGTCAGGAGACCCGCCGCGCACAGATGGCTGTTAGGTGGCCATCCGATGAGGGCGGCAATTCTGGTGCTTCTCGTCTCGGCGCTATCGGTCGCCGTCGGCTGCACGCCGGCGGTGAAGGCCGACCGCGCCGCCACGGTGGCCGACCTCGTGTGCACGATCGAGCCGGTCGGTGTCCAGCCGGAGGGCGGGCTGCCGGAGACCCTGCGGCTGACGATCTGCAACCAGTCGTCGAGCACGGTGGCGCTCGCGCCGCCGCGGCCGATGGCCCCGGAGGCGAAACCGCCGGCGGGCGAAGAGGTTCCGTTTCCGATCCTCGCGATCGTCATGAAGAGCGCGGCGGGGGCGGAAGAGACGCCCGTGTACACCGACCCCCGCACGAAGTCGTGGCCGAAGGCCCGCGAGGTCGCCCTGGCGCCTGGCGCCGTGTGGTCGGCTACGTATCGGCTCACGGATTTCTACCTCTGGGGTCCGTGCGGGCCGGACACGGGCGGCAGCTTCACGAAGTACTTCTGGCGCGGCGACAAGGAGATTTCCATAGCCGTGTCGCTGATGTTCGCCGGGGGCACCGGCAAGAGGCTGGAATCGAACGCTATCCAGGTTCGCGGCACCTTCGAGGACTGGCTGTTCGTGAAGAAGCGTTGAGGTGCGAGCCGCCTGGCACGTGAAGAACGCGCCCATCAAGATGGGCGGCTCAAGGGGCCTCCTTCAGCCCGCCCCGCTGGCGGGGCGCGTGTGGTTGTACGAACGCCATGGCAACTGACCCACAGCCGCCGCCGATGAAACTGCCGGTGCTCGCCCTGCGCGGCCTCGTCGCGTTTCCGGGCCTGGCGGCGCCGCTCCAGGTCGGGCGCGAGATGTCCGTGACGGCCGTGCACGAGGCGATCGGCAGGGACGGGCAGATCCTGCTGCTCGCGCAGCGGGACCCGGAGTGCCTCGAGCCCGCGGCGGCGGACCTCTTCGAGGTTGGCGCCATCGGCCACGTGCATCAGTGTTTCAAGTCCGATGGCGGTACTTACAAGGTGATCGTGGAGGTGGCGGGGCGTGCCCGCGTGCTGGCGCTGGCGCGCGAAGACGGCTGCCTCTGGGCCGAGGTCGTCCCCATCGAGGAGCCGCCCCTCGACAGCGCCGAGGCCGAGGCCCTCATGCGGACCGTCCGGGCCCGGTTCTTCAGCTACCTTCAGTTCCAGCCCAACCTGCCGGAGAGCATCGGCCAACTGGTCGCCGAAGCCCCGACGGGGTCGCTCCTGGCGGATACCGTGGCCGCGTATACCGCCGTCCCGTTCTCCGACAAGCAGCGCGTGTTGGAGATCGTGGACCCGGAGGCGCGGCTGCGGATGCTGGCGGACCTCCTGGAGAACGAGATTTCGCTGCTGGAAATTCAGCGGCGCATCAGCGACCGCGTCCGCACGCGCCTCACGAAGTCCCAGCGCGAGTACTTCCTGAAGGAGCAGCTCCGGGCCATCGAGGAGGAGCTCGGCCAGGGCGATGCGGCATCGGCCGGCGTCTCCGAGCTCCACGAGAAGATCCTGGCGGCCGGGATGCCCGAGGAGGTGCAGAAGATCGCCCTGCGCGAGCAGCAGCGCCTCAGTCGCATGATGCCCCTGACGCCCCAGGCCGTCGTCATCACCGAGTACCTCGACTGGCTCGTCCACATGCCGTGGAAGGAGCGGACCGAGGACAATCTGGACCTGCGGCACGTGGAGCGGATCCTCGACGAGGACCACTTCGGCCTCGACGAGCCGAAGGAGCGGATCCTGGAGTACTTGGCGGTCAAGAAACTCAAGGCGCGGATGCGCGAGCCGATCCTGTGCTTCGTCGGTCCGCCGGGCGTCGGCAAGACCAGCCTCGCCAAGAGCGTGGCCCGGGCGCTGGGGCGGCGGTTCGTCCGCAAGAGCCTCGGCGGCGTGCGCGACGAGGCCGAGATCCGCGGCCACCGCCGCACGTACGTCGGCGCCCTCCCGGGGCGCATCATCCAGTCGATCCGCAAGGCGGGCGTCCGCAACCCGGTCTTCCTCTTGGACGAGATCGACAAGATGGGCACCGACGCGCGGGGCGACCCGGCCAGCGCGCTGCTGGAGGTCCTCGACCCCGACGAGAACTATGCCTTCAGCGACCACTACCTGGAGGTCGAGTACGACCTCTCCGAGGTCCTCTTCGTGTGCACCACGAACGTGCCGACGGCGATCCCGCCGGTCCTCATGGATCGGCTGGAGATGATCGAGTTGGCCGGGTACACGCTGGAGGAAAAGCGCCAGATCGCCGAGCGGCACCTCGTGCCGCGGGAGCTGGAGGCGCACGGCCTGGCGGCGGCCGATGCGGCGCTTTCGTCGGAGATCATCCGCCACGTCATTGAGTCGTACACGCGCGAGGCGGGTGTGCGGCACCTCCGCGAGCGCGTGGCCCGCATCTTCCGCAAGATCGCCGCCGAGCGGGCCGTGGCCGGCGCGCCGCCGCCGGAGCCGCGCACCGTTACGCGCGAGCACGTCCGCGCGTACCTCGGCCCAGCCCCGTATCGGCGCGAGACGGGTGGGCCGAGAGAGAGCGTCGGCGTGGTCACGAGCCTCGCCTGGACGGAAGTCGGCGGCCGCAGCATGACCATCGAGGTCTCGTGCATGCCCGGCAAGGGCGAGCTCACGCTGACCGGCCAACTCGGCGACGTGATGCAGGAGTCCGTCAAGACCGCCCTCTCGTGGGTCCGGGCGAAATGCTCGCGGCCGGGGGTGATCCCGATGCGGCACACGGTGGACCTGCACGTCCACGTGCCGGAGGGGGCCACGCCCAAGGACGGGCCGAGCGCGGGATTGCCGATCGCGGTGGCCCTGGCGTCGGCGATGAGCGGCTGCGCGGCCCGCCGCGACGTGGCGATGACCGGCGAGGTCACCCTCCAGGGGCGGGTCCTGCCGGTCGGCGGCGTCAAGGAGAAGGTGCTGGCGGCGCACCGCGAGGGCGTGACGCACGTCTTCCTGCCGAAGGGGAACGCCGACGACCTGGAGAAGATTCCCGAGGAAGTGCGCCGGGCGATGCGGTTCACGTTCGTCGAGCGCGTCGAGGAATGCCTGCGCGAGGTGGTGCCGGACCTCAGGGGCCAGTTCCGCACCCGGGCCGACACGCACATCCGCCAGAAGTCGGCGGCCGACGCGCCTCAGGCGGCGAGCGACGAGGCGCGCGTGCCTCACGGCACAGGCTGATTCCGTGCGCCCTGCTTTGGCGTCAAGCGGCAGTCACATCCGGGCCACGGCCCTTGCTCCCAAGCCGGTGCTGAAAGATGGCTACCCCTTCGGCGTCGGGGCGGGCGGGGCGGCGGGGGGCGGCGCCGGCGGGGTGGTCGCCGGCGCGGGGGTCGGCTCCTTCCTTCTTCAGCCACTCCTCGTACGGCCCGAGGTCCTTCGCCTCGACGCCCGTCAGGGCCCTCAGCGCCGCCAGGTAGAGTGGCTGCAGGCGCTCCTCCTTCTCCGCCTTGTACCCGTCGACGAGGGCCTTCGCACTCGGGACCGAGCCGGCGGGCGAGAGGGCCACCAGGGCCGACACCGTGTTCGCGCGCGTCCATGCGTTCGTCGACTTCGTGTTCTCCACGAGGATCGGGAGGACCGCGGCGGCGCGCGGGTCGTCCTTCTTGATGGTGCGGGCCGCCAGCAGGGCCGCCGCCCCCTGCACGCGGGCGTCCTTGTCCTTCAGAAGCTCCACGAGGAGGTTCTGCTCGACCTCCTTGCTCTGGACGGCCAGGCCGATGATCGCCGTGCCGCGCGCCTGCAAGCTTTCATCCTTGGCCATGGCCAGCAGGCGATTGGCAGCCTCGGGGTCCTGCGCGAAGGCCAGCCCGAAGGCCGCGAGGTCGCGGACGATCGGGTCGGGGTCCTTCGAGTCCTCCAGGATCGTCTTGAGGTTGACGCCGGCGACCTGGCGCAGGGTCTGGTCGATCTGGCCGATCAAGGCGGTGTTGCCCTGGTTGCTGGCCTGGTCCCGGTTGGCCTTGAAGTCGCGGAGCATCAGCCGCAGCCGCGGGGCCGGCACGGGTTGTGTCACGAGTTTCTGGTTCGAGAGGCTGGCGCACAGGTTCTGCACCGCCGGGGACCAGGGCCCCTGCGGGTTGTCGCGGACGAACGCGCCCAAGGTCTGAAGGGCCGCATCGAGGTTGTTCGCCTGGGCCTCTTTCATGCCCTTCTCGATCTGCGCGAGGTCCTTGCGGGCCTTGTCGAGTTGGGCGGCGTCGAGCCGGTCCCCGTCGATGAGCTTCTCCTGGGAATCGCGCAGGACCCGCTGCTCGGCCTTGTCGGCTTTCTCGACGGCCACCATCGAGCCCGACAGGTTCACCCACCCGCTGCCGTCGAGGGCCCACGCCATGCGCCATGTCAGCTTCTCTATTTTGACCCGGTCGGCCAGTTCGCCTGCGAAGGCGACGGTGGCCGACGTCTCAAGGATGGCGCAAGGCTTGGCGCCTTCCGTGCGGGTGGCGGTGAAGCGGGTGGTGAGCGTCGCCTTGGCGACGTCCAGGTCGAGGTCGCGCGACCAACTGTCGCCCGGCTTGACTGGCTGCTCGGGCAGGAACCGGACCTCGGCCTGGATCAGTTCCATGGCCTGGCCGGAGTTGGTGGGCTTGCCGGCCTTTTCGATCGGCTGGCCGCGCAGGTCGCGCCACAGCCAGAGCAGGGCGGGCGGCAGCAGTTGCGTGCGATTCGCCTCGGGGACGCTCGAGAGCCGGTCCTTGCCGTTCTCCTCGTAAACGAGGAGGCGTCGGCCCTGTGGCGCATCGACCACCACCAGCCGCAGGCTGGGCGGGTCGGCCTTCGTCTCGACCACGAGTTCCTGCCGCTGGACGGGCACCTCGATCACCATCCGCTGGGTCTGGTCGCCGCCTTGGCGGATCGTCTCCAGGCGGAGGGTGTTCTCGTAGACGCGCCGCTGGCCGGGCTCCGGCTTGAAGCGCAGGGTGACGGCCTGGCCGAAAGCCGTCTGCGCAAGGAAAGCGAGCGCGAGACCGGCGACGGCCATCTTCAAGGCTTCTCGCAACGTCATGAGAGCAGTTCCTTACTGGTCCCGTCGCTATCGTTCTCGGCGTTTGCCGCGCTTCGGCTCCGGCGAATCCTCCGGCGCGGGCGCCGGGGGGACGTAGTCCGCCTGGAGCGTGGGGCGCCGGCTGCGCGCCAGGAGCACCAGCCCGACGACGCCTGCCACGGCCATCCCGATGGCCACGTTCTGGCTGATCGTCATCCCGGGCAGCCTTGCCGCCGTCGCGTGCATGCCCAGCGCCTCGAGCAGCGTCGGCAGACCCAGGAGGTAGACCGCCGCTTCGTCGGCCCGGAGGATTTCCAGCAGGAATCGGCTGATGCCGTAGAGCAGGATGAGCGAGAAGATGATCTGCCCGTGCCGGTGCTTCCGGCGCCACATCGTGTACAGAACGAGCGTCAGGAGGACGGCGTTCAGGAGCGACAGGAGCTGCGCCGGATAGATCGCCGGGGCGTGCCACGCGGCCGCGAGCGATCCGGCCAGCGCCCCCGCCGCCGCCCCGGCGGGCTGGGCGGGCGTCATCCCCAGCACCGCCAGCGCCCCGGGCGCACTCGGCCATCCCGCCGACGCGAGGAACTGCTCGGCGTAGTGCTGCCAAGGGATCGACCCGACGGGCCACGCCAAGCCCCAGCCCGTTGGGCATACGTCGCCATAGCAGCATCCGTTAAGAAAACACCCCATCCGCCCGAACCCCTCGCCCAGGGCAACGCCCGGCGCGAGGATGTCCAGCCAGTACAGGATCGGGCGCCCCGTCGCCACGAGGTACGACGCGACGGACAGGACCGCCAGGAGGAATCCGCCGTAGAACGTCAGGCCGCCCTCCCAGATCTTCACGAGGTCCAGCAGGCGCGGAAACTGCCCGCCGTACTGCACCACAAAGAACAGCCGCGCCCCCAGGATGCCGCCGAAGAAGCAGAGCAGGGCGATGTTATACACCACGTCGGGCGGCTGCTTCTGGCGCTTCGCCATGTGGGCCGCCACCAGGATCGCCGCCAGGCATCCCAGGCACATCATCGCCCCGTACCCGTACAGCGTGAGCACCTGCTCGGTGCCCGGGATCGGGATGCGAAGAAGCACTTGACGCACGCGAACCTTCCTTACGGCGGCTCACCGGCCGCGCACGATATGGTTCCGTTTATTCACGTGCACTTTCCGCGGCCTGTGGCCGGCCAGTTCCTCCGGCGCCAGGTACGCGAACCCCAGGATGATCAGCAGGTCGCCCGGCTGGCCGAGCCGCGCCGCCGCCCCGTTCAGGCAGACGACGCCGCTCGCGCGCCTGCCCTTCATGATATAGGTCTCGTGGCGGGTGCCGTTGTTGACGTTGGCCACGAGGACGGCCTCGCCCTCCACCAGGCCCGCCGCGTCCAGCAGGTCCTCGTCGAGGGTGATGCTGCCCTCGTACTCGAGGTGCGTCTCGGTGATGGTGGCCCGATGGATTTTGGATTTCAGCACTTTGATGAGCATCGCTCGTCCCTAAAAAGACGCCTCAGTGATTCCCCCGTCGTGTGCCACGGCCGGCTTGTCCGGCCGTGCTGATACCGAAACACGCGGTCGCCTCGCCACAGTGAGTCTTCGACTTCGGCTCCCTGCTAGCAGGCGCGCGAGCTAGCTCTGGCCGCGCAAGTGCAGTGTATCGATCAGCCGCGTCGCGCGGAGCTTGGCGGCCACCGCGACCAGCTCCGTGTCTGCCACCTGCGTCAGGTCTTCGAGCGTGTCCGGATCGACGACGGCCACGTACTGAAGGTCCACGCCCTCGGCCGCC
>JAPLML010000698.1 GCA_026387055.1 Planctomycetota bacterium
GGCGTCCAGACGGTGTCCTCGGTCAGCGACCCGGCCGGGAGCACGGGCGCGCCCTGATCGTGATAGTACACGCCCATGTCGGTCACGGTGAGGTCGGGGTCGGCCGGGGCCGCCGGGTCGCCCGCGTCCACGGCCGGCGACCCCGCCTGGAGGTGGAAGTTGTGGCCCGCCGCATCGACGAACTGCGGGTCCTGGTTCAGGTTGCCGGCGCCCGGCCACGCCTCGCCGTACACGTCCGAGTAACTGACGTGGATGTCGGCGTCGAGGTACGGGGCCTGGGTGTTGATGGGGTCGGTGGCCTGGAGGATCGAGTTGGTCACGTTCCAGGTGATGGTGCCCGCCCCCACGCCGTACTTGTTGTGCGACTGGATGGCGTAGTCGGTGAACCCCACGACCTTGCTCGTGACGATCGTCGAGTGATCGATGTTGACCGTGCACGTTCCGCGGTCCATCGTCTTGGCGGCAATGGTGGCCACCGTGGGGTCTTCGGGCGCCTTGTTGTTATCGACGATCAGGGAGTACTTGATGGTCGCGGTGCCGCCGTAGACGCTGACGCCCTTGTCCTTGGAGTCGCGGATGATGTAGTTCTCGATGGTGATGTCCGAGCCCAGCGTGTCGACGTTGTCGTCGTCGGTGTTGGCGCCGACGCCGCCGACCAGCCGCACCGTCTGCCCGCCCGCCTGGTCGTGGATGTAGATGGCGTCGGCGTCATCCACGTTGTGCATGTCCACGATCCAACTGTTCTCGAACAGCAGGGCCGTGCCGGCCAGTTCGGGCCCCATCACCGAGCGCGTGAGCAGCGAATCGCGGAAGGTCAGGTCGGACGTGGCCGCCGACTGCATCGTCTTGCCGACGGTGTCGCCGATGGCGGCATGGTCGAACGTGATCGTGGAGTTCGTAACGTTGAAGGCCGGGCCGGTGCCCGTGTGGCCCTGGACGGGCGAACGGCCGGCGCGCGTCACGTCGGTATACTGGAACAGCGACGGCTCGGCGCTGCTGAAATGCATCTCGCCCCAGGCCAGCGTCGGGTTGTAGGCCGTGAACGTGATCGGCGAGACGGCCGTGCCCGCCGCCTGGATCGCGCCCTGCACGTCGATGTCCGTGCCGGTGGTGCCGGAGGCCACGCCGTCCAGGAGGACGAGCGTGCCGGGCTGAACGGTCAGCGTCAAGCCGTCGGGCACCAGGACGTCGCCCGTCACGTGGACGACGCCGCTCCAGGTGAGCCCCGCGCCGCTCAGGGCGCCGGAGACGGCCGTCTGGGGCTGGCCGGTGAGATCCGCGAGCGTCTTGGTGGCCTGGAGGCCGCCGATGTCGGCCGTCAGCGTGAAGCTGCCGGTGCCCGTGAAGGTCACGAAGGCCGAGCCTACGCCGTTATACAGGGTGACCTGGTTCGTGGAGAGGGTGATGCCCGGGTTATCGACCGTGAGGGTGGCCGTGGCGTCCCACAGGCCGCGGTTGTAGGCGCCGTCGGTGAGGGCGTCGACGCGCACGAGGACGGGCACGCCCGGCAGGTACGAGTCGCGCACCAGCAGTTCGGTCGTCAGCACCGGGGCCGGGGGCGGCGGAGGCGGCTCGCCGCCGCCCTTCGGATAATCGTTCGTGGCGCCCGTGTCGTACCAGATGTCGTAGGAGGTCGTCGAGATGAGGTTGCCCGTGCCGTTATGGCCGTCGTAGCCCTGGACGGTGAGGCGGTTGATGCCAGGCTTCAAGGCGCCTGCCGCAGACGTGAACGTCCATGTGCCGTTGCGGGCATCCCAGGTGGCCGGCTGGCCGCTGACCGTGACGGAGCGGGTCCTCGTGGCGTCGCCGGCGCCGTTGACCGTGAAGGAGTCGACGGTGCTGCGCGGATAGCCGCCCGAAAGCGCCAGGCCGCTGGTGGCGGTCAGGCCTCCGTGGGGAATCTGCGACAGGACGCTGGCGTTGCGGGCCACCACGAAGCTCTTGATCGTGTCGAGGGTCCCTGGCGGCACCCAGGAACCGAGCACGCGATCCACCAGCGGGTTGAAGTTGGCGGGCGCGAAGACCGTGTTCATCAGGTCCATCAACTGCTGGTAATAGAGGATCACCGTGTCCGGGTGCGTGAGGATGCGGTTCAGGGCGGGGATATTGGTGTAACCGTCGAAGATGCCGGCCGTCTGCCCGCCGCTGTTGATCCCCAGGAGCGTGTCCAGGTCCCAGGGGACCAGTCGGAACCGCGTGTCGACCGTCCCGCGATACAGGCCGTAGTCGTCGCCGTTGCCGTTGTACAGGCCGCCCTCACGGTTCCCCGCCAGCGTGTCGGCGGCGATGTAGCGGATCCACTGATTGAGGTCGATGACCTGGCCGACCTCCTGGACGAAGTTCGCATCCGAGGCGTTGGCCAGGACGTACGTCAGGTTGATGATGTCGGAGTAATCGTCGTCCGACACGTTGGTCTGCTTGAAGTAGCGGTTGCGGTAGGAGTCGGGGTTCGTGCCCAGGTACCTCAGGTCGGCCTGGGCAATGTCATCGTGCTGGATGTACAGGTTGCCCGACGAGTCGTCCGGGAAATGTGCGGCGGCGAAGTCGGTGTCATACCCCTCCTTGGCCACGTAGGTGTTGAACATGACGCCGCTCGCCAGGGCGAGGTTCGCGCCGTTGACGCGAACCTGGACGGGCGTCTCGTCCGGCGCGGCCAGACCCGCCATCTGGAACACCGTGCTGCCCATCGCCTGCGAGTCCGTGTAGTTGAAGTTGATGCTGATCGCGCCCAGGTCCTGCCACGACGTGTCGTGCGGGAAGTTGACGTGGTAGTTCTGGGCCGTCCCATTGCCCGACCGGCTTCCGCCGCCGCGGTTCCGGATGCCCACCTGGTAGACCGTCTTGATGCCGGTGCCGTCCAAGCTGATGAATGTGCCGTTCATCTGGGCGTCGGACCAGCGATCGCCCGAGTGGACAATGTTGTACAGCTCGGTGGCCTCGGCCGCCGTCATGATCAGCCGGTAGACCGGCTGGGCGCCCGGCGTCCACTTGGCCGTCGGGTCATACGCGTTGTCCACCTGGTATAGGAGGTTGGCGGCCTGGCCTAACCCCGGCACGGGGCCGGGCCAGGTGCGGACCTTGTTGCCGGCGTCGCGCGCCTCGACATAGAACTCGACGATCGCCAGGTTCGCCTGCTGCGTGATCGTAGCGCCGTAGACGCCGTCGCCCGCCAGGCCGTCGCCGTGCTGGCCGTCGTCGTACATGGGCGCGGACTGGAACGGGGTCGTCTGCGGGTTGGCGTCGAGCCGCCAGTAGAGCGTCACCGACGCCGGGGCGGGCAGTTCGTCGACGAGGCGGGCCGTCACCGTGACCGGGTCGGTGGACCGCGGGATCTCCGGCGAGTGCTTCACTTCGAGGATGACGGGCGGGATGTCGGCGGCTGCGATCGATTTGGCCGCCCCGGGCGTGCCGTCCCGCACCAGGCTCGCGCCCCAGTTCTGGCCGTAGGTGTTTGAGAGGTTGATGTTGATCAACTCGAGGCTCTTGCCGCCGACACCGTCGGTGTCTTCCGACCAGGTCCAGCCCCGATGGTTGTAGTCGAGCGGGCCGCGGAGGCGCACCGACCAGTCGCCTTCGTCGGCGTAGTGGACGATGTCCATCCGCTGGCCGAGGGAGTCCTCCAGTTCGAGGTCCTGCCCGCTGTTGCCCAGCCGGCCCGTCCAGCCGCCCACGACCTTTCCAAGGTTCACCGTGGGATACTTGGTGTGGAACGCCGCCACGTCGGCGGCCACCACCAGGTACTGGCCGGCACTGATCGAGACGTCGGGGAGAGTGAACGTGATGCCCTGGGTGAACTGCCAGTCCCTCAAGCTGACGGCCGCGGCCCCCTTGTTATAGAGCTCGATGTACTCCAGACGCAGGTCTTCCTTCACGAAGCCCGCTTGGCCGGGTTCGCCAAACCCCGGATGATACATGATCTCGTTGATGATGACCGCGCTGTTATCCAGCAGTAGGCGAGCCTCCATCGGCTCAAACACAGGCAAGACTTTCCGCCTACGGCTTGGTGAGTTCATACGGACTTCCCTTTCGGGCGCGCCTGGCCCCGCGCGCGCTTTCCAAGGTATGGCAGGATAGCCCCCAGGTCAACTCCCGCCACCTGATGGTGTGTACGATCAATAATAGCACATTTCAGCGATAAAGCAAGGCGGCTGCCGGATACTCTGACCCACTCGTCGCTTCTCCAGAGATAGGGCAGTCCGGCCGGGAATGTGCGTAAGGTGGGAGAGGCGGGCGGAAGAGGAACCACCAGAGGCAGCCGCCACCTTTGTGTGGCCCTGCCGTACTACTTCTTCGCCGGTTCCTTGGCCGGCTCCTTCGCCGGCTTCGGTTTGGCCCCTTCGGGCACCAGGGTGTATCGGCTGACGCGGGCCTCGACGATCCGCCCCTCCTTGTCCGTCGTCATCGAGGCGATGCCGACGAAGTTCCCGCCGGGAAACAGGCGTTTCACCATGAACTCCGAGCGGCCGTCGGCGCTCTCGGGAGCGCGCGACAGGACAACATCGGGGTTGTACTTGACGAGCGAGGGGAACGCCACGTCGGCCGGAAACTCCGTGTACACGACGTTCTCCAACTGCCCCGGCGCCGTCAGAAGGCGAGGCGCGAAGAAGAGGAACCCGGTGTACGTCAGGATCAGTCCCTTCGGCACCAGGTATTCCTTGGCCGTCATCACCGGCTTGGCGAGCGGCCGGTGGTCCTTGTCGGCGAATCCCGACGCCTCCTCCTTGGCCGTCAGCCCGGCGGGCGACGCCGTGAAGGTGATCGTGCCCGACATCAGGTTCACGCCGCCGACGCGCGTCGCGGCCTTCGCGCTCTGGGGCACGGGTTTGCCCACGCCGCGATACACCACCTTGGCGTCGAAGCCCGCCTCCTGCCCTTTGAACGGGGCGGTGAACTCCTCGTCCAGAATGGCCGCATCGGCGACGGCCATGACCTTCAGGTACATGTGGCCGACCTTCTGGTTGTCCGTGTAGATGTCGAACCGCAGGTCCTCGGTGCGGACGGCGGTCTCCTCTGTGCCCGCGGCCGGCGCGGCGGGGGGCGCCTCCGCCAGGCCCACGGCGACGCCGGCCGCCACAGCCGCTATCCCCAAGACCGCACTCACGGTGATTCGCATGCTCGTTCCCTCACACCCCGTCTCGCTTGGAGCGCAGGGGTCTCCTGACCCGCCGCGAGAAAACACGTCGCCGTACCGGCGACGGCTAAACGGCGGCGCCGCGCCCTGCGAGATCCGCCCGTCATAACCGCCCCGACCGCAAGATCGCAATCACGAGCCACACGCCCAGGAGGCCCGCGACCACGAAGCCGAACAGCCCGAGCACCGAGATATCGGTGCCCGGAATCAGCGGCGTCACGCGGGCCTGCATCAGGATCGAGGACCCCAGGATGATCGCGGCCACGATCATCGCAAACGCGATCCGGTTCGACGACCGGTCCAGTTCCGTGATGAAGCGGTCGAGGTTCTCGTGGCGAAAGAGGATCTGGAGCCGCCCGCGCATGATCTTGCGGGCCAACTGCCGCAGCGACCGGGGCCCCTGCTCGACCAGCGCGCTCAAGTGATAGGCCGACGCCGTCAGCGCCCGGAGCAATCGCTTCGGCGATACCTTCTCGGCCATGAGGCCGTGGACCCGCGGCCGCACCACCTCGACCATGCTGGTGTCGGGGTCCAGGTCCAGCGCCACGCCGCCCATCGTCACCAGGCTCTTGCCGAGGAGGATGAAGTCGCGCGGCAGGATGATGCGGTGCTGCCGCGCCGCGGCCATGATCTCCTCGAAGAGCTCTTTGAAGTCCAGCCGCTTCAGCGGAACGCCGGCGTACTTGTCGACCAGCGCCGCCAAGTCGCTCTTGAGGCGCTCGGCATCCAACTCGTCCGGCAGGGCCTCGAGATCGTCGAGCACGTCGAGCACGATGTCAAACTCGCGGTTGAGGGCCGCCAGGAGGATCGTGCCCAGATTCGAGCGCATCGCCTCGCTCAAGCGTCCCACCTGGCCGAAATCCAGGATGCCCAGCACCGCCGGCGGCTGGACCACCAGGTTCCCCGGATGCGGGTCGGCGTGGAAGAGGCCCATGTCGAAGAACTGCCGCATGAAGCATTCCGCGAGGTGGGCGGCCAGGGCCTTGCGGTCGGCGCCTGCGGCGGCGAGCGCGTCGGACTGGTAGATCGGCAGGCCTTCCACCCTCTCGAGCGTCAGCACCCCCGCCCGCGTCAGGTTCCACAGGACGTGCGGCACGCGGATGTGGGGGTCCTCGGCGAACGCCTCGCCGAAGCGCTGCGTGTTCGACGCCTCGCTGATGAAATCAATCTCGCGGCGGATCGTCTGGCCGAATTCCTCCGCCATCATCACCGGCCGAAGGATGCGGAACTCCGGAACGTAGTGCTCGGCCAGTTGCGCCAGGCGGGTCAGGATGGCGATGTCGGCCTCGAGGAGCTGCCGGATGCCGGGGCGGCGCACCTTCACAACCACCGCCCGGCCGTCCTTCGTCCGCGCGTGGTACGCCTGCGCAACGCTGCCGGCGGCAAACGGCTCCGGGCCGAACTCATCGAAGAACTTCTCGACCGGCCCACCGAGCTCGCGCTCGATCTCCGTCCGCGCTTCGGCCGTCGGGAACGGCTTGACGCGATCCTGGAGCTTGTGGAACTCCTCGATGAACTCCGGCGGCACCAGGTCGGTCCGGCTTCCCAGCACCTGGCCGAGCTTGACATAGATGGGGCCGAGCTCTTCCAGGACCTGGGCCACGCGGGCGGCCGTCGTCGGCCCGACCCCTTCGGCCTCAGGCGGAGGCGCCGGCAACAGGCGCTTGCGGAACGGAACGAAACGCTCCAGCCGCAACCGAACGGCCAGCCAGCCGAACCCGTGCTTCGTGAGAATGGTCCCGACGCGGCCGAGCCGGCCGAGGTTCTTCAATCGACGCCCGAACGGAAGCAGACTCATGCGCGCCAGCCCCCGCCTGTGCTCCGCAGGAACAAACACGCTCGACACATACACCCGAAAGGGTGGCGCCCTCCCGGTCAGCGAATCGCATTATAGTCCGCCCCCGCGACAGCGGGCAAAGGAAAACAACGTCCTACGCCCACGGGTCGTCGTAGTCGGCCGTGGCGACCACGGCCACGTACACGTCGCGGGCGCCCGCCTTCTTGAGCGCGCGCGTGCACTCGTCCATCGTGGTGCCGCTCGTCATCACGTCGTCGACCAGGAGGACGCGCTTCCCCTCCAGGGCCGCCGCCCCCCGGCGCACGGCGAACGCGCCGCGGACGTTCTCGTGCCGGTCGCTCGACGGAAGGCCGGTCTGGTGCGGCGTCGGCCGGACCCGCGCCAGTCGCCGCCGCGCCTTCCGGCAGATGGCCCGCGCCAAGGCGTGGGCCAGGACCTCGGCCTGGTTGAATCCACGGCCCAGGCGGCGGGTCCAGTGTAAGGGCACGGGCACAATGACATCGACCAGGTCCGCCCAGGGCGCCAGGGCCAGACGCTCCGCCAGCAACCGGCCGAGCATCTGGCCGATCTCCGCCCGCCGCTCCTTCTTGCACCTGAGGATCAGGCGGCGAAGCGGGTCCTCGTAGGGGCCGACCCGAACCGCGGCGTCGAACCGGACGGGGTACTCCCGGCAAAAGTAGCACCCCTCCGGGCCGGAGGTATACGGCCCGGCGTTGCGTCCGCACAGGGGGCAGTGCTCGGTGGCGATGAGTTTCGCCAGCGTCTCCCCGCACCGCTCGCACAGGGGCAGACGCCTCTCGACCGGCGCCGACGCCCCGCAGGCCGCACAGTGCGCCGGCAGGAGCAGTTGCCGCACCGAGGTCCACAGGCCGAGAAGCATGCGGCGATTATAGAAATCCCCCGCCGCCAGCCGCGCCAATATTCCGGGTGGCATTTACTCCGCCAGGCCTTCCTGCTATGATTTCAACGCACAAGGCGCCGGCGGGGCGCCCGGAGAGGGTGCGTGCGGATCCTGCATCGCTACATCCTGGTGGAGATGCTGAAGGCGCTGGCCCTGGCGCTGGCGGCCATTTCGGCCGTGGTCTGCTTTGCGATGGTGCTGAGGGCCCTTCAGCAGCAAGGCCTCGGCCCCGTGGCCTCGCTCCTGTACATGGGCCTGTCGGTGCCCGGGGCCATGTACCTCGCCCTGCCCCTGGCAGCGATCCTGGCCGGAACGCTGGTCTACGGACGGCTGGCCGCCGACAACGAGTTGACCGCCTGCCGGGCGAGCGGCATCTCGCCGTCCAGTCTCTTCTGGCCGAGTTTCGTCCTGGCGGCCCTGGCGGCCGCCGTCACGCTCTTTCTGGCCGCGTGGCCGGTGTCCGAAAGCTACTACGCGGCCAAGCGCCTCGCCCTGAGCGACGTGGAGCGCCTCTTCTTCAGCAAACTCGGCACCTCGGGAAAGGTCCGGTATAAGCAGGCCCAGTTCGACCTGAGCGTCGACCGCGTGGACGGCGACATCCTGCACGGCCCGATCCTCAGGCACCGCGGCAAGAGGGGCCAGGTCTACTGCTACGCCCCGTACGGACAGGTCAAGTTCGACCATGAGGCCAACCGGGCCAAGCTGGTCGTCTGGGACGCCTTCGTCCTCGACGAGGATGGGCCGAGGATCTACGGAACCCACGTCATCCCCCTGGAGCTTCCCACCAGCGTCCCGCGCGAGGAAGGCGACCTGAGCCTCTGGCAGTTGCTGGCCGTCCAGCGCCATCCCGAGATCGCCGACCAGGTCCGCAGCCTGACCGACGCCAAGGACGCCGCCGTCCAGGCGATGATGAAGAACGTCCAGGCCAAGGCCATCGGCGAGATGCACGGCCGCCTGGCGGTGGCGCTCGGGTGCTTCGGGCTCGTTCTCGTGGGCGCGGGGCTGGGCATGTACTTCCACAGCGGCCACCTGCTGACGGCCTTCGGCGTGGCCCTGGTCCCCTGGATGGCCGCCACGGTGCTCACGATGACGGCCGTCAAGACGGTGTTCCGCGCCACCGCCAATCCGGGGGCCGGCGTCTGGCTGATCTGGACACCGAACCTGGCCGTGGTCCTCCTGGGCCTGGCGATCCTCGGCGGCCTGACCTGGTTCTGGGCCACGCCGGTCCGCCTGCGCCACCTCCTGTGGAGGCGGCGATCGTGAAGATCCTCGACCGCTACATCCTCCAGACCTTCCTGGTGTCGCTGGTGATCGTCATGGCGGCGATGATGGGCCTCTCGCTGCTGCTGGACCTATTTTTTAATGTTAATAAGTTCATGGACCTTTCGGTGGCCACCCAGAAGGCCGGGTTCGGGGCCCTGCTGACGGGCGTCGTCAATTACTACTTCTACAAGGCGTTCGATTATTTCCAGATGCTGCTCGCGCCGGCCCTGCTGGTGGCGGCGGCCGCCAGCATGGTCCGCCTCAACCGCAGCCGCGAGGTCACCGGCCTCAAGGCGGCGGGGGTGAGCCTCTACCGCGTCCTGTGGCCCATGATCGTGGTCGCCCTGATCCTCGACGGCTTCTACCTCGCCAACCAGGAGGTCATCATCCCGCGGATCGCCGTCGAACTCTCGCGGAGCCCCGAGGACCTGAACGTCCGCGAAACGTTCTCCGTCGAGTTCGTGCGCGACGAGCACAACAACATCATCTACGCGCCGAAATATGACCCCGTGGCCCAGGAGATGCTGGCGGAGCGGGCCGCCGAGCGCGACGCCAAGGACCCCGTGATCGACGACGCCCGGGCCCGCCAGCTGATCGAGGAGGCCAACCCCCCGCGCGTCCGCGTCTTCCTGCGCGATTCGCGATACCAGGCGCGCGGCACCATCGAGGCCCGCCGCGCCCTTTGGGACGCCCGGGCCCACGGCTGGCGTCTCGAGGAGGGCCTGCGCAAGGCGCCCGGGCCCATCAAGGACCCCATTCCGCTGGACCGGCTTCCCGCCGGCCCCGAGGGCGACCCCGTGGACTTCTATGCCACGAACGTCGGCCCCCTGGAGATCGAGCGCCACCGCGCCAGCGACTTCCACCGCTACATGGCCTACGGCGAGCTCAAGGCCCTCGCCCAGGACCCGATGCGCGGCAACCGCCGCCAGTTGCAGGTGGCCCTGCACCAGCACGTGACGGGGCCGCTCCTCAACGTCCTCCTGCTCCTGCTGGGCCTGCCGTTCATCGCCGGGCGCGAGGACCGCAACTACTTCGTCAGCATCGGCATCGCCGTGGTGCTGGTCATCGGCGTCTTCGTGCTGACGTTCGCCTCGACGGCCTTTGGCCGCAGCGGACACCTCCTGCCCATCACGGCCGCCTGGCTGCCCGTGCTGGTCGTCCTGCCCGCCAGCATCGTTTCGATGGAAGGCATGAAGACGTGAAAGGCAGTTCAAAGTTCAAAGTTCAAAGTTCAAAGTGAAAAAAGGCGAACGCAGGAGCAAGGCCGATCATCCGGAGGACAAGGCAGCGTGCGTGGAAGGCCGCGCCGTGCAGGCCGTCAACCTTGAGCTTTGAACCTTGGACTTTGAACTTACTTTAGCATCGAGAAGAACCGCCCCGCCGCCGACGCCCGCCACGCCTCCGCCGCCGCCCCGCTCGCGAAGAGCGACGCCAGCCGCACGGCCCAGACGACGATCGTGGCGGCGATCAGCACGGGGATCGACCAGATCAGGACGCGGGCGGCTCGCGCCAGCCACATCCGCCCGAAGACGGCCATCGCGGCGGCGCGAACCATCACCACCGCAAAGACGGCGTAGAGCACCGGGCCAAGGGGATGGAAGTCCACCGCCTCGGCAAATTTCCCGCGGCTGATGGCGCAGAACGACCGCGTCATCCCGCACGTCATGCACGGGATGCCGGTCATCCGCTTCAGAAGACAGATCGACGTGCTTCCGTCGCCGTCGCCCAGGGGCAAGCCGAGCTTCAGGCGGTCGACGCCCGCGAAACTGGCCGCGAACACCGCCGCCAGCACCGCCGCCACCACGCCGTGGACCACGCGGTCGCCGCGGCGGAGGGGGCGGCGCGGCGCGATGGGCATGCTCATGTCTATGTCCAAAGATCAGGTCCGGGCGTTTGGCGGGGAGCCATCGGCGACCGCGCCCCCCGGCCGGCCCGTCCACGCGCGATACAGGTAGATCATGGTCGCCGTCTGCCAGACGACCACCACGGGGCCGGTGAAGAAAACGCCGATGCAGCACGCCAGCATCCCGATCAACTGGGCCGCCATCCCGATCACCATGAACAGCAGCACCAGACCGACGACCGACAGGAAATGCTGCCGCACCAGCCGGGCCGAGGCCTTCGCGGCTGCCCAGCCCGATTCGGGGTGGTCCCAGACCGCCGGGAAGACAAACTCGAAGAAGAGAGTGAAGACCTGCACGGCAATGAACAGAATCCCCCCGATCACCAGCACCGCCAGGATGCCGAGGATCACGGCCGCGATGGCGATCTCCTCATCGCCCCTCGCCGCTTCGGCCACGGCGAGCCCGATGATTATGGCCGCGGCAATCACCGCCCCAAGAAGCATGGCGAAGACCATCGATGCAAGCGAGACCGGCAGGAACCCCAGCACCGACTGGCCGAAACGCTTCTGGAAGCCCGCGAAAAGGTCGCCCACCTCCGCCGGCCCGCCGTCGATCCGCCGGGCGACCACGTAGAACATGCCGGCCGCCAGGGGGGGGACCACCAGGATCACCGAGAATATCCCCAGGACGCTGCCGGCGGCTGCGGCGATGAGCATCTCGACCAGGGCCACCACCCACAGGGCCCAGAAGTCGCTTCGCATCAGGCGCCAGCCCATCCTCGTGGCGTCCATGACGCCCGAGGCCGCGCCGCCTTGCGGCGCCGGCGCTTCGGTCGGCGAAGTCTGAGTCATCGTCGGCTCCTTTCGATTGTATCCTGATTACCCAGGGGGCGGCGGCGCCGCCTGCCAGGGGAAGGTCACCGGCTGAACCAGCGGCTGGCCCCGCCAGGAGCGATAGAGATAAATGAGCGAGCTGTGATACCACACGCTCAGCCCGCACATCAGGACCAGCTCCGCCGCAAGGAACAGCAGGAAACCGATGCCCAGGAGAACGAAGAACCGGACCGGCGGCTGGCTCCAATCGGTCTGGGCCAGGGCGCCCGCCCCGGCCAGAGCCCCGCCGGGCACGGCCGCGACCAGAAAGGCTCCCATGCCAATCAGGCCAAATAGCACCACCAGGCCCAGAACCGACCAGAAATGGCCCCGGACCAGCCGCAGCGAGGTCGCGATGGGCACCCAGAACTTGCCCGGGAAATCCCAGACCGCCAGGAAGATGAAGATCAGGAACAACTGGAGAAGGGTGGCGACAAGGATCAGGAGCAGCAGCGCCAGCACGCCAACCCCGATGAGAATGTACGGCGTTGGGTCGTCCCAGTCGCGAAAGAGGCGAGAGAGGTGCTCCGGGTCGCCGTCCGAAATCGCCATCACGATGAGATACCCGGCGCCGGCCATCAGAAGCATCAGGAGGCCCACGCCGAACCCGATGACGAGCGCCGGCAGCCCGCCCACCACCGACTCCCAGTAGCGCCACCGAAAGGCGGCGAACAGGTTGTCCAGCCGGACGCCCGCGCCGTCGATCTTCTGGCGGATCGCGAAGAAGAGGCCCGCCATCAGGGCCGGCTGCACAAAGATACCAATCGCCATGCTTACAATACTCGAAAAACACGCCCCGATGATCGGCACCACGCCCAGACATTGACCGACCATCACCCCGGCCACAAGGATCAGGTTGAGCGCCAGCGCCAGCAGCCACAGCCGCCAGAAGTCGCTCTTCAGGAGGCGCCAGCCCATCCCCATGGCGCCCACGACGCCCAGCGGGCCGGCAGGCGGCACCGGCGGAACCTCGGCGGATGCAATCGAACTCATGTCTTGCTCCTTCCTGGCCGGCTCGGCGCCCACACCCTACCCTCACCCCGCCCGCAGCGTCAACCAGAATCGCCGGGGCCAAGCCCATGCCTGCGCCGCCGGCTGGCACGGCCACGGTATCGATACCCAGTCCCCCGCTGGTTGAACTCTGACGGGGCCAATCGAAAATCCAAAATCGAAAATCGAAAATGGATATAATGTCTCCCGATGACAATGCCCGATTCACGCCGCCCGTTCCTCGACCAGGTCCGCTCGACCATCGAGCGCCATGACCTTCTGCCGCGCGCAGAGCGGGCCGGCGAACAGGGCGAACCCGTTGTGGTGGGAGTCAGCGGCGGGCCGGACTCGGTGGCCCTGCTTCTTGCGCTTCACGAGCTCTCGCAACCTGGCGAAACGCCGACGCGCCGGGCGCATCTCGGCATCGCGCCGGTCGTCGCCCACCTGAACCACGGGCTGCGTCCGGGCGCCGCGGAGGAAGACCAGGCATTCGTCGAGGACCTCGCGCGGCGGCTCGGCCTGCCGTGCGAGGTCGGCTGCGCCGAGGTGCGGGCGGAGGCCCGGGCGCTCGGCGTCGGCATCGAGGAGGCCGCCCGCCACGTCCGCCGCGCGTTCCTGGCCGCTGTCGCCCGCCGCCGCGGCGCGAGGCGGGTCGCCCTCGCCCACCACGCCGATGACCGGGCCGAGACGGTGCTCTTTCACATCCTGCGCGGCACGGGCGTGGAAGGGCTGGCGGCGCTCGGCCCCCGCGCTCCCCTGCTGCCCGAGGAAGACGTCGAGATCGTGCGTCCGCTCATCGAAGTGCCGCGGCGGCTCATCCTCGCCTACCTGGAGGCCGTCGGCCAGCCCTACCGCGAGGACGAGACGAACCGCGCCGACGCCCACACCCGCAACCGCCTGCGCCATGAGCTCCTGCCGCTGCTGCGCAGCGAGTTCAATCCGCAGGTCGATGACGCGCTCCTTCGCCTCTCGGACCAGGCCGCCGCCGCCGGCGAGGTGCTCGCCGACGCGCTCGACGAGGTCTGGCGCCAGATCGTCCGCGAGGTCCCCGCCCGTGGGGATGTGCGCGGCGGGTCTCCTGCCCCGCAATATGTGCGC
>JAPLML010000758.1 GCA_026387055.1 Planctomycetota bacterium
CGGCGTGGTCGGCGTCGTCGCCGCTTGGTCGGGCGCCGGAGTGTGGACCCTTGTGGCGACCACCTTCGCCCAGAGCGCGCTCTCCCTGGTCGGGGCCTGGGCGCTCACCCGGCACACGCTCAGGCCGTCGCTGCGCGGCGACCGATCGGCCCTCCTCGGTTACGGCGCGCGCTATTCGGCGGTCGGCTTCCTCGAGTTCCTCTCGGCGAACGTCGACGCCGCGCTCGTCGGCCGCTTCCTGGGAGGGACGACGCTGGGCCTCTACAACCGCGCCGCCATGCTGACCCACCAGCCAGTGGTGCATGCCGGCGGGGTCATGGTCCGGGTGCTCTTCCCGCTCCTGAGCACGGTCCAGCAGGATCTCCGCAAGACGGGAGGCGTCCTGCTCCTCGGGATGTCGATCATCGGCGTGCTCGGCGGCGCGGTGAGCTTCGGCGTCTCGGCGGCGGCCGGCGACGTGGTCCGCGTGCTGCTCGGCCCAACCTGGAGCGACGCCGCCCCGGTGGTGCAGGTGCTGGCGCTCTCGACGCCCCTGCTGCTGATGGCGCAGGTGTGCAGCGTGGTGTGTGACGCGCTCGCCTTGCTTCGCTTCAAGCTGGTGACCCAGTGCCTCCACCTGGCCGTGCTAAGCGCGCTCATCTTCGCGCTGTACCACAACGGCCTCCGTGGCATCGCGTGGGCCATCGTCGGCGCCGAGGTTCTTCGGTTCGGGCTCTACCTGGCCTTCCTCATGCGCCGGCTCGACTGCGGGCGCGCCGACGTAGGGCGGGTGCTGGCCGGCGTGGGACTTACCGCGGGGCTCGCCTACGGCGCCTGCTCCCTCGCGACGGCGGGCTCGGCACGGTGGGCGTTCGGGCCGGCGGCGGCCATCGGGCTCGCCATCCTTGCTGGCCTGGTCGCCCTCGGACTGGGCGCCGTGGCGTCCCTCAGGCTCCTGGCGGGCACCGAGCCGGCGCGCTTCGCCGACGCGTCCGTGCCAGGCTGGCATCGGCTGCGCATCCGGCTGGGCCTGGGACCGGCCGGGGCCTGAAACCTCGTGGCCGCATCGACGGCGATCAGGTGACGGCCGGCTCGTCTCCGGTCCCCGCCCGCTCCAGCTTCTCGGTGTTCACGAGCGCCGCGAACAGGAGCAGGTGGACGACGCCAAGGGGCTCGAGCAGGTACTGCCCTCGCAGCGGAACGTTGGTGAGGCACTGGGCCAGGACCGCAGCGAGAAGCACGAGGGGGATGGGAGTGGTGGGCACCGCCCGGAGCGCAGCGCGGGTCGCTACCCACAGATAGGCCAGGAGCCCCATCAGCCCGACTACACCGGCGCTCGCGAGCGAGTGGATGAACTGGTTGTGGGCGTGGACGATGAGCGGCGCGTGACGCGCGCGGAACTCGCCCTCCCAGAGGCCCAGGCCATACCCGAAGACCGGGTCGTCGAGCCACGCGCGCAGACTGGTGGCCCAGATGTAGGTTCTTCCGGTAAAGGTGGCGATGTTCTCGCCGCCTCGTAGCGCCTGGACGTCCACCAGAGCGAGCTGGTACGCGGCCAGCCCGGCGACCGCGACGCCGACCCATCCTGCCAGGAGGACCGCCAGCGCCTTGGCGCTCGCGCCCTGCCCGATCATGGGCGGAACCAGCCAGCGTGCCACCCGGCGCACGACCAGGTACCCGACGACGGCGAGGACGAACAACCACGAAGTCTTGGCCTGGGTGAGGAAGAGCGCCGCCGCGCCCGCTGCGAAGTGCAGCCACCGCACCCTCGATCGCGACGGCGAGACCATCTCGATGGCGAGGAAGGCGGCGGACTGCACGCCGAGCGATATGGCGCCCCCGCCAATGCCGTAGAGCCGGAAGTCGAGCCAGGGAAAGA
>JAPLML010000210.1 GCA_026387055.1 Planctomycetota bacterium
CCGTCACGGTGATGATCCATTCGGGCTCGCGCGGCTTCGGCTACCAGATTTGCGACGAGTACGTCAACAGCCTCGTCAAGGCCGCGCAGAAGTACCAGATCGGCCTGCCCGACCGCCAGCTCGCCTGCGCGCCCGTCAACAGCCCCGAGGGCCAGCGCTACCTGGGCGCCATGCGCTGCGCCGCCAACTACGCCTGGGCCAACCGCCAGGCCCTCATGCACCTCGTCCGCCTCGCCTTCGAGGAATTCCTCCAGGCCAGCCCCGCCGCACTGGGCATGGACCTCATTTACGACGTGGCCCACAACATCGCCAAGATGGAGCGCCACGTCGTCGGCGGCCGCGAGCGGCTGCTGTGCGTCCACCGCAAGGGCGCCACGCGTGCCTTCCCGCCCGGGCACCCCGAGCTGCCGCCCGAATACCGCCACATCGGCCAGCCCGTCATCATCCCCGGCGACATGGGCCGTAACTCCTACCTCCTCGTCGGCACCCAGAAGGCGATGGACGAGACCTTCGGCACCACCTGCCACGGCGCGGGGCGTGTCATGTCGCGCGGCCAGGCCAGCCGCACGGCCAATGGCCGCGACGTTGCCAAGCGCCTCGAGCAGCAGGGCATCATCGTCCGCGGCACCGACTGGAAGGGCTTGGCCGAGGAGCAGCCCGCCGCCTACAAAGACGTCAACGAGGTGGTGGATGTCGTCCACCGTGCCGGCATCTCGCGCAAAGTCTGCCGCATGCGGCCGCTCGGCGTGATCAAGGGGTGACCCCCAGGTTCGAGTGCTGTGGCTTCTCGTCTTCTCGCTTGAGGTAGGACTCGACATAGGGCCAGGTTCGTTCGATGAAGGTCTTCATGAGCGCCGCAGCCTGAGGTACGACGCTCAGGTCGGGGAGCGCCCCTTGGTACGGCAGCGTGAAGCGGGTGTACGCCCACTTCTTGTTGACCCACTGGCCGGCCTCAAGCTGGCTATCAACGCCATCGGCGATCGCTCCTGCATGTTCGGCGACAGCATTGACAACGGCCATGTTAGACTCTCTGTTCTTCGACTCCGCGTGCAGAGCGATGTAGATTGCTGAGTCCCGTCGTGAGACCGTCCACTCATAGTGCAGTCCCTTACCCTTCGCACCTTTGATGGCGATCTTCATGTAATGTTTCCTGCTATGACCGGGTGCCTGGAATTGCAGGCCAAGCCGGTTGAACTCGTCGGTCACTCGCTCCCAGAACCGGAGGTACTGGGCTTCGTCTGCGCCTCTGTGTGAGGCCAGGGCATCCTTCCTCTCAACACCCACCAGGTAGTCCTTTGCCTCCGGCGGAGGCACGACGACCTTGGGGACGAGGAGGATCTGGCCGGTGTCAGTCATGCGGTAGGGCGTGAGCTCCACGCATGTTATGTCCAACCCAAACGTCCTCAGCCACATCGCGCAGGCGGTCAGTTCCTGATCGTCCATGGAGCCGGCGGCCAGGATGACCCTGGGCTTCTTGTCAAGCTCCGGTAACTCGTCCGTGTCAAGGAAGTTCCTGATACTCTCACCCGCCTCTTCGTCGGAGCATTCGAGAAACGCGGCACGCTCCGCGACGACATCCTCCAGGGTCATGTTGGAGCAGAACGCGGCATA
>JAPLML010000299.1 GCA_026387055.1 Planctomycetota bacterium
GCTCGGATCAAGCGGGCTCGCCCTCAGCATACCCTCCCGACAGCGCCAAGGAAAGCGTCCTGCACCTCGCAGAACGCGGCGTGGGCGCCAAGCTCCGGATCGCCGCAAATTTCCGAAGATCGGTTGTTGACATCCGCCGGTCCCGTGGTATACTTGCTTTTCCTTGATTAGCACATCGCTGGGACACCTGCGAGATCACTACGCGGCTACCATCAAGGGAAGGCGTCCGGGCTGGGGGAAAGCCGATGCCTTCTCATCCATTCCCCCCCAGATGAGGTTAGTGCCATGTATCAGAAGGGACGCAAGAAAGGTACCATGGAGTTCTCGGTCGCTGCCCTCAACGGCGCCCGCGAGGCGGCCGTGGCGGGGGACTTCTCGTCGTGGAAGCCCCTGGCGATGAAGAAGCAGAAGAACGGCCGCTTTGCGGTCAATGTAGCGCTGCCGACCGGCGTCTACGAGTACCGCTTCATCGTCGACGGGCAGTGGCAGTCCGACCCGGACCACAGTCACTGGGCGCCGAACCCGTTCGGGACGTTCAACTCGGTCGCCCAGGTCCAGTAAGTCCACGCACAGTCAGGGCCGCCGCCGGTTTCGCGGAAGGGCTACTTCCCACGGGGATACTGTTCGCGCCGGGAACCATGCCGGCGCGCCAAACGCCCGTAGGATAGGGGGTGTTCGTTGGTTCACACCGAAGACGGCACCGTAACGTTCGAGTTTTTCCGCCCCGGGGCGCACGACGTGCACCTCGTGGGGGACTTCAACCACTGGCAGACGGGCCAACTGGCCATGGCCCGCACGGCCGAGGGTCGCTGGATCGCCAGCCTGCGCCTGGCGCCGGGGACGTACCGGTTCCGGTACCTGGCGGACGGCGAGTGGTTCATCGACTATGCCGCGTTCGGCGTGGAGCACGGCCCGTTCGGCCTCGACGGCGTCGTGTACGTTCGGCCGGGCGCCGAGCCGGCAAGCCCGCCGTCCGGGCGCGCCGCCGCGTGCGAGTCCTGCCCGCACGGCGTCGAAGCGGCGTGAGCGCCGCCACGACAAGACGCGCGGCGAAGAAATCCCTTGGCTACTGATGGAGTTCCGCGATGCGGCGGAAGTCGGCCTTGAGGCTGCGGTAGAGCTGCCCGTACTCGGGATAGAGCCGGTCGTAGAGGGCGACGTTCTTCTTGTCGGGCTTCGTCTCGCTGACGGTGCGGATGGTGGCGTCGCAGGCCTCGGGCACGGTCGCCCAGACGCCCGTGCCGACACCCGCCAGGAGGGCCACGCCGAAGGCCGGCCCCTCGCCGCTCGAGACGGTCCACACCGAGCCGCGGTAGATGTCGGCCTGGAGGTTCCGCCAGAGCTTTCCCTTCGCCCCGCCGCCGGAGATGCGGATCTCGGTGATCGGCACGCCCATCCCCTGGATGATCTCCAGGCAATCGCGCATGGCGTAGGTGGCGCCTTCCATGGCGGCGCGGGCCATCGCGGCGCGGTCGTGCATGTTGGAGAGGCCGACCCAGGCGGCCCGCGCGTTCGGGTCGGCGTGGGGCGTCCGCTCGCCCGTCAGGTACGGCAGGAAGTAGAGGCCGTGGCTGCCCGGCGGGACCTTGGCCGCCATCGCCGTGATGAGCTGGTACGGATCGATCTTCCGCGTCTTCGCTTCCGCCACAAGGTCCTGGCAGAGCCTGTTGCGGAACCACTGGAGGCTTCCGCCCGCCGCCAGCACCACGCCCATGACGTGCCACTTGCCGGGCACCGCGTGGCAGAAGGTGTGGACGCGGCCCAGGGGGTCGGTCTCGACCGTGTCGGCGTGGGCGAAGACGACGCCGCTGGTGCCGAGGGTGGCCGAGATGACGCCGCGCCGAACGATGCCGTTGCCGACGGCGCCGGCGGCCTGGTCGCCTCCGCCGCCGACGACCGGCGTGCCCGCCGCCAGGCCCGTCGCCTTCGCGGCCGCGGCCGTGAGGCGCCCCGAAACTTCGGGCGACTCGTAGACCTTCGGCAGAAGCGCCGCGTCGATCCCCAGGAGGCCGAGCAGTTCCTTCGACCACGCCCGCCGCTTGACGTCCAGGAGGAGTGTGCCGGAGGCATCGCTGACCTCGGTGGCGAACTCGCCCGTCAGGCGGTAGCGCACGTAATCTTTCGGCAGGAGAATCTTGGCGGCCTGCTCGTAGATCCGCGGCTCGTGCTTGCGGACCCAGAGGATTTTGGGGGCGGTGAAGCCGGTCAGGGCGGGGTTGGAGACGAGGCCGATGAGCTTCTCGCGGCCGCCGGCGGCCTGCGTGATCTCCTCGCACTCGGCGCCGGTCCGCTGATCGTTCCAGAGGATCGCCCGCCGCAGCACCTTGCCGCCACGATCGAGAAACACGCTGCCGTGCATCTGGCCCGACAGGCCGATGCCGGTCACCTCCGCGCCCTTGACGCCGGCGGCGCGGACGGCGCTCGCGATGCTCTTGACGGTGGCCTTCCACCAGTCCTCGGGGACCTGCTCGCTCCAGGCGGGCTTGGGCGCGTAGGCGGGGTACTCGACCGTCACGGAGGCCAGGATGCGGCCCCGTGGGTTCACAAGAAGCGTCTTGGTGCCGCTGGTGCCGATGTCGATGCCGAGCAGATAGGCCATGGCGTCCCTCCGGACTGAGAGGCGGCCCCCTTTCGGGAGCCGCACGGTTCACCAGCGTCAAAGAACACCGAGGGGAGCGCGCCGCGAGGCGAGAGGGACGGGTCAGAGGCGCGGAGGGCGCGAGGGGGGACGGCTAGCGATCAAGAGTCTTCATCGCCCCATTCTTCTTCGTCGTCCTCGTCGTCTTCCTCGTCGTCTTCCCACTCCTCCTCTTCTTCCTCTTCATCCTCTTCCCACTCCTCCTCGTCGGCGTCGTCGTCGGCGTCCTCGTCCTCGTCGAGGTCTTCCTCTTCGTCGAGGTCGGTGTCGTCCAGGTCATCCTCTTCGTCGATGTCTTCGATATCGTCGTCGACGTCCTCGTCGAGGTCTTCCTCTTCGTCGAACAGGTCTTCTTTCTCGGCCAAAGCGTTACCCTCCGGTTTGGCGGATTCGAGTTCGGCGATCAACTCGGCCGCCTGGTCCGCAAACTCCTCGGGCACCAACACCGGCACGCCGGCGCCGGCGCCGGGCGTGACGGCGATAGGGGCGCCCTCGCCTTCGAGGATGGCGGGAATACCATGAGCCTCCAGTTCCGCCTTGAAGAGTTCGGCCTCCGCCAGGTTGGTGGCGTGGGCCAGGAGAACGAGTTCCGAGTATTCCCGCGGTCCCTTCCCCACCGACTTGGCCTCTTTATCGGCATCGCGCGAGGCAGGGGCTTGAGAATCTTCCTCGCGGCGTTTGCGCTGGCGGGGCATGAACGGCTCCTTCTTCGCCCTCCGCTCCAGGGCACCGGCGCGGGAGTGTAGGTAGGGGCCGAGAGCCTGTCAAGGGCAAATCCTGGGCCGAATGCAGATTGCAGATTGAAAAAGAAACAGCTACGCCCAGCGCCATTTAGCCGCCCAGCTTGTCGAAGAGCCGCCGCGGCGACCTGGGCGCGTTCTTCCGATTACCGGTTGAACGGCGGCAGAGGCTGGGTAAACTCTAGTGGTTCATCCCATTTGAATTTGTGGGTAAAGATGCTTCAACTTGATCCGGGCATCGGCTGTCGTAAAGCGCCAGTCCACACCGATCTGACGCCGGTTGCGGTCGAGCGCCCACGCGGCGGACTCCTGCTGCACGAACCCTCTGCCGGCCCAAACGCCTCGTACAGCGAGGCGATCGAGTGTGTGTTGAGGTTGTCCAGCACCACCCGCACCCGGTCGGCCTCCGGATATTCCTCGTCCAGCAAGTGTCGCATCTGATAAGCCCAGTCCACCCGCGTCCGCCGTTCGGTGACGTTGGCCTGGCGCCAACCCCCCAACGGTTCGGTGAACAGAAAGACGTTGGCGGTTCCCCGACGCTCGTACTCGTAGTCGTACCGCGCCGGCCGGTCCGGTGCCGGCGGCACCGGCACGCGGGTTTCGCCGACCAGTTGCTTGCTCGTTTCATCCATGCACACGACCGGACGCCTGGGGTCGTAGGGCTCACAGTACAGGTCCAGCACGTCCTCCATGCACGCCACAAAGGCAGCATCCTGGCCCGGCGGAATGCACCAGCACTGCTTCAGGTGCGGCTTGAGCACGTTTTTTTTAGCACCCGCCGCGCGGTTTCGTCGGACAGACGGTCGACAATTTTCAACTCGACCATCTTGTCGGCCAACAGTTGGAGCGTCCACCGGCAGCGACCCTCGGGCGGCGTGCTGCAGGCCAAGGCGATCAGCCGGGCCTCTCCACGCCCGTCGAGCCGGGGTGTGCGCGAGGGGCGATCCAGCTTCTTGCGGTTCAGGGCCGCCTCTAAACTCTCCTCGACGAACCGCTGGCGGATGCCCACCACCGTGTTCGGGTGGACGCCCAGGGCCTCGGCGATGCGCGCGTCGGGCCAAGCGGGCCCGTCCGCCCCCGCGTCGGCTTGCAGCAGGACGCGCGCGTGCATCAGTTTCCGCGCCGCTCCCTTGCCGACCGAGACCAGTCGCTCCAACGCCTGCCGCTCCTCCGATGTCAGTCGCGCGATATACCGTTTCATGGTGCCGATCCTCCTTGCAGGGCCTCGTCCGGGCCTCCCGAAGGGAATCGGCAAAACACTGCTACTCACAAAAACAATTGTGGCGAACCACTAGCGGCTGGGAGAGCTTCGCCTCGCAGGGGCCCTTCCGGATCCGCTCGATCAAGGTGCTCCGGTGCGAGCCGAACGTGAGCGGCGGCTCGGCGGGGACGTAGGCGTCGCGCGGATCGACATCAATGTTATTGATAAGCTTCCTATTGATTAAGTTCTCATACGACCGGCTGAAGAGCGTGGTCGGCTCGCCCGAGAGGTCGAGCTTCCCCTTCGGCTCCGCCCCGCCGTGGCACGTAACGCAGTGCTTGTCGAGCACCGGCTGCACGTCGAGCGGGTAGTGGACCATCCGCGGGCCGGTCTCACCCGGCTGCGGCGCGGGGGTGCGCGGCGGGCGGAGGAGCGCCAGGACGCGCCGCGGCGTCGGGGCCATCGTGCGCGGCTCGTGGCAGCCGATGCAGGAGCGGTGCTCGCCCGGCATCATGTTGACGAGCGTTCGCATGCGCTGGAGCTCCATGTAATCGGCGTCGAGCGCCTGGAAGTACAGGTTCTTCTCGGCCGGGACGGTGAAGCAGGCCGACCCGTCCTCCTCGACCGGCACGACGCCCCAGACCTTCTTGATGGCGAAGTGGCCCTTGAGGCTGACGGCCGGGTTCTGGAGGCCCATCGAGTCGCCCTGCCCCGGCGACCGCCACGAGGCGTCCCACGGCTTCGGCAGGTCCTCCATGACGCGGAGGTACTTGACGCGCCCGCGCTCGATCCCCGTCAGGCCCTGGTACACGTCGATCATGACGAGGGTGGCCCCGCCCTTGAGGCCGTCGGGGTTCGCGGCGGGCGGGATCTGCGGCGGCGACCGCCGCGGCCTCAGGGGCACCGGCTCGAAGCATGACATCTCGGCATCTTTATAGATGAGTTCGCGGTTGCCCGCGCCGTCCAGGAGGTACAGGCCGTAGCCCGCCGCGGCGCTGGGGTCGCGCTCGGGGCTGTAGGCCGCGAGGAAGAGCTTTTCCGAGAGCGGCCAGGGCTCCTTGTAGAAGCCCTTGTCGGCGGTCGGGTAGCCGGCGTGGCCGGGGTAGCGGATCTCGGGCGTGAGGTTGGTCATCGCCTCGGGACCGAGCTGGGTGACGTGCGTGTCGATGAGGATGACCGGCCCGACCGCCAGCGGCATGTGGGGCGCGCCGACCGCCACGAAGCGGTGGCTGCCGGGGATGTCGCGGCAGTCGATGAGCGTGGCCGGGCGCGAGACGTTGTTCTTATAGAGGTGGGCCGAGCGGCTGCCGTCGGGGTTCACGGTCCAGAGGCTCTGGACGTCGCCGCAGCCCTTGTCGACGTACTCCCAACGCGTGTAGATAACTCGGCCATCCGCCCCCGCGACGGGGGTAAACTCGTTGGCCGTGTTGCCCGAGACGGGCCGGAGGCCGGTGCCGTCGGCGTTCATCACGTGCAGGCAGGTCGTGGTGAAGGCGTTGTGGCAGAGCACGGCCCGCTTGGCCCGCGTGGAGGCGAACATGATCCGGCCGTCGGGCAGGTAGCACGGGTCCAGGTCGTCGTAGCCGTGGCCGTAGGCCTTGATCATCTCCGGCTCGTCGGCGCCGTCGGGCGAGACCTGCCGCAGGCTTGATGTGTACGTCTGACGCCTGACGAAAAGGAGCTTGTCGAAATTGAGGAGCGGGTCGGCCAGGACGAGCCGCCGCACGGCCCACCGGGCCTCGAGGTAAAGTTGCCGCCGCGCCTCTTCCGGCGCGTCGGCCGGAAGGGCCGCCAGCCGGCGGGCGGCCGCGTCGAGGGCCGTCGCCTGCTCGCCGGCCGCCGCGCCCTGCCCCTGCCGCTCGCGGACCAGCCGGCGGCCGCGGTCGATAACCTCCTGGACGGGCCAGGCCAT
This sequence comes from Planctomycetota bacterium, assembly GCA_026387055.1. GTDB lineage: Bacteria > Planctomycetota > Phycisphaerae > FEN-1346 > FEN-1346 > JAPLML01. The sequence goes on from JAPLML010000299.1 coordinate 6,492, forward strand.
GCCGGGCGCCGCGGCGGCGGGCGCCGGCGCGGCCGCCTTGGCCGTCGACCACTCGCTCGTGCTGCTCTCGTCGGCGGGGCGATGGAGGGCCACGTTCGCCTTCGGGTCGGCCTGGCCAAAGACTTCCACCTCATCGAGATGAAGCCACGTATTGACCGGAAGCTGGATACGGACGAAGCGGGCCTCGGCGCCTTTCATGGGCGCCGAGAGGGGCCTGGAGTCGGCGACCCCGTGGAACGCCGTGCCGTCGTGCCGGTACGCCTCGCGCCACGCCTTGCCGTCGTCCGAAAGGAGAATCCTGAGGCGCCAGGCCCGGGCCGCATCGGGCGTGCAGCGGTTCCACACGACCACGCGGTCCAGCGGCTGGACCTTCCCCAGGTCCACCTGCCACCAGGGCTGGTCCTGCTGGCTGGTATGGAAGCCGAACGCGCCGTTCTTGACGCCGTCGACGCCGCCGGCGGCATCGGAGGCGGTCGTGACCCCGCCGGCCTGGGGCGACGCGATGCTCTGGCGCATCCGCTCCTGCGTGAGCCACGCCTTCTCGACCTCGGCGGCGGGACCGGAAGACTCGGCGAATGCGGCGGAAGCCGCGAGGCCGGCGACAAGAGCTGACAACACGATCGCACACGTGCGTTCCATGGCGCCCCTACCCGAGCTTGAGTGCAGGGATTCCCCCCTGTGTTGAACCGCACGGCGGGCGGGACGTTTCCCGCAATCCCGGCTCCTCTCGAGTACTACAACGCCACGTAACCTCGTGCGCGGTGGGTCTCTCGCCACGGCGAGTCTTCGACCTGACCCACCGCGCGGCAATTGCCCCCGGGCGGCGAGATAACGGTGGCCGCGGCGACCGCGGCGGGTCTCCCAAGCTCGTGCGCGGCGGGTCTCCCGACCCGCCGCGCGCAGACGCGGCTTCGCGCGCGAGGTAACGCACGCACGCGGCGGCTCAGGAGAGCCGCCGCGCACGGGCCGGCGGCGGGCGAGGAGACCCACCGCGCTACCCAGTTGCGCTCACACGAACAAGTGTGACGGACTGCTAGCCCCTCTCCCGCAAGGGGAGAGGGGAACCCGTAGGCGAGGAGGCTGACCCGATGGGGGGCGGCGCGGCGAGGCGGACCTCCTGCTCCTCGCGCGCGGCGTCCCAGCCGAGGACCCGGCCGGCGACCGCCGCCAGTTCGCGCAGGACCTCCGGCCGGGCGTCGCCGAGAAGGCCGATGACGCTGCGCCGGTAAACCAGGTCCGCCAAGTGCTCGACATATTCGGTTGCAAGAATGTAACTGACCTCCTCGACGGCGTAGGACGGAAGCGACCGGAGCGGGTGCTCCCCCCCGGCGCCGACCTTCCGGGCGTACGCCTCGGCGGCTGTGCCGTAGCGTTCCAGGAGCACCGCCGTGCGGTCCTCGGCGAGGCCCGACGCCCGGGCCGCGCCGCGGATCCACTCGTTCCGCTGCCCGGGCGCCGCGGGGAAGTCTTTCCCCCCGCCGATGGGCACGCCCCCGGTGGCCGAGCGCCTGGCGACGCCCAGGCGCGGCAAGAGGCGGTCGGCCGCCTGTTCGGCGAACGCGCGGAAGGTGGTCCACTTGCCGCCGACGAGGCAGTAGAGGGGGAACGGCCGCTCCGGCGCCGCTTCGATGACCTCGATGGCGTGGCCGCGCGACACGTTGGCGAGGACCTCCTTGTCTTCCGCCGGCAGCGGCCGCACCCCGCAGAACGTGAACAGGATTTTCCCGCGCGGAATCCGGACGTTCGGGAACACGCCCCGGAGGGTCGTCATCATGTACTCGATCTCGGCGTCGTCGCATTCGGCGGCGTCGGGGTCGCCCACGCGGATGTCGGTCGAGCCCATGATGACCCTGCCCATGAACGTGAAGACGATGCATACGCGGCCGTCGGCGTGCTGGTAGTAAACCATCTGGTCGCCGACGGCGTCGTGGAGCTCCGGACAGTCGATGACCAGGTGCGAGCCTTTCGTCCCGCCCATGTAGCGGGTCTGGAGGCCGAGGGCGGCGTTGGTCTTGTCGACCCACGCGCCGGTGGCGTTGACGACCACCTTGGGCCGGACGGCGACCGCCTCGCCGCTCGCCTCATCGGCCAGGACCACCGCGCCGCCGTCGAGGCGAACCGGCCGCACGTAGTTGATCGCGCGGCAGCGGGGGTCGGCGCGGCGGGCGTCGTGGATGAGCTCGATGCACAGCCGCTCGGCCTGGGTGATCTTGGCGTCCCAGTAGGTGGCCGTGGCCACGATGGCCGGGTTGAGGCCCGGGATCGTGCGCAGGGATTCCTCGCGCGACGTGAAGTAGTGGGTTGGCGTGCGGCGGTTCTTGCGCGTCACGAAATCGTAGAACCACAGGCCCACCTTGACCGGCAGCGCCCCGCGGCT
>JAPLML010000768.1 GCA_026387055.1 Planctomycetota bacterium
GTGGCGGCGGAATCCGGCCAGACCATCATGCAGGCGGCCGACGCGGCCGGCATCTACATCCAGCGCCTCTGCGCGCACGCGAAGCTCCTGCCCGGCGGCCACTGCCGGGTCTGCTCGGTCAAGGTGAACGGCAAGGTGACCAACGCATGCACCATGCCGGTCGCCGGCGGCATGGACGTGGAGAACGACACTCCCGAGATGAACGCGCATCGGCGGCGCATCGTCGAGATGCTCTTCGTGGAGGGCAACCACTTCTGCCCGTTCTGCGAGAAGAGCGGCAACTGCGAGCTGCAGGCCCTGGCGAGCCGGTTCGGCATGACCGCCCCGACGTACCCCTATCTCTACCGCGACCCGGCGGTCGACGCCTCGCACCCCGACGTGTTCATCGACCGCAACCGGTGCGTGCTCTGCGGCCGGTGCGTGCGGGCCTCGCGCGACGTCGGCGGCAAGACCGTCTTCGGCGTCGAGGGCCGGGGTGTGGCGATGCGCATGGTGGGTGACTCGACCGACGGCCTCGGCGAGAGATCCGGCCGCGGGGAAGGGGGCCTGACCATGGCAGCGAGCAAGCCGAAGGTCGCGACCTGCAGCATGGCCGGCTGCTTCGGGTGCCACATGTCCGTGCTGGACATCGACGAGCGGATCCTGAAGCTGATCGAGCTCGTGGACTTCGACAAGTCCCCGATCGACGACCTCAAGGACTTCACGGGCCACGTCGACATCGGGATCATCGAGGGCGGGGTAGCCAACGAGGAGAACGTCGAGACGCTGCGGAGCTTCCGGGAGCACTGCACGACGCTCGTGGCCATCGGGGAGTGCGCGCTGACGGGCGGGGTTCCCTCGATGCGGAACCTCGTCAGCCTGAAAGACTGCCTCGAGGAGGCGTACCTGCGCGGGCCGACGGTGGTGGACGGTGTCATCCCGAACGACCCCGAGCTGCCGCTGCTGCTCGACCGGGTCTATCCCTGCCACGAGGTGGTGAAGATCGACTGGATGCTGCCGGGATGCCCGCCAACGGCCGACGAGATCTGGAACGCGCTCGTCGCACTGCTCTCGGGCAAGCCGCCCGAGCTGGTGCCGGGCCTCATCCGGTACGACTGAAGGGGTAACCATGGCGACCACGACGAAGGGCGCGCGGAAGATCTGCATCAGTCCCGTCACCCGCATCGAGGGGCACGGGAAGGTCACCATCCACCTCGACGCGAAGGGCGGGGTGGAGCAGGCCAGGCTGCACGTGGTGGAGTTCCGGGGCTTCGAGCGCTTCGTGCTCGGCCGCCTGTACTGGGAGGTGCCGGTCATCATCCAGCGCCTCTGCGGTATCTGCCCGGTCAGCCACCTGCTGGCCGCGGCCAAGGCAATGGACCTCATCGCCGGGGTCGACCGGATCCCCCGGACGGCTGAGAAGATGCGCCGGCTGATGCACTACGGCCAGATCTACCAGTCGCACGCCCTGCACTTCTTCCACCTCGCCTCGCCCGACCTCCTGCTGGGCATCGACTCGCCGCCGGCCACACGCAACGTCATCGGGCTGGCGCTGAAGAACCCCGAGCTGGTCACCAAGGCCGTGCTCATGCGCAAGTGGGGGCAGGAGATCATCAAGGCGACCGCGGGAAAAAAGATCCACGGCAACGGCGCCATCCCCGGCGGGATCAACAAGAACCTTTCGATCGAGGAGCGGGACTTCCTCGCGAAGGATGCGAAGCAGATGCTCGCGTGGGCGCAGGAAGGCCTGGAGCTGTTCAAGGGACTGTACCTCAAGGACAGGGAGCGCCTGGCGGCGTTCGGCAGCTTTGAGAGCAATTTCGTGAGCATCGTGGGAAAGGACGGCTGCCTGGACCTCTACGATGGCCTGCTCCGCGCGAAGGACCCCGCCGGCACCATCATCTTCGACAAGGTCAAGCCGGCGGACTACCTGGAATACATCGCGGAGGAGGTCCGGCCCTGGAGCTACATGAAGTTCCCCTTCATCAAACCGCTGGGTCCCCAGAAGGGATGGTACAGGGTCGGGCCGCTCGCGCGGATCAACAACTGCGACCGTATAGACACGCCGATGGCAGAGAAGGAGCGCGTAGAGTTCATGCGGATGGGCGGCGGGCGGCCCGTCCATGCCACCATGGCCTATCACTGGGCGCGGCTCATAGAGCTGGTCCACAGCGCAGAGAAGATCAAGGTGCTCCTTGATGATCCCGACCTGCAGGGCACGGACCTTGTCAGGACCGGCGAGCGGCGGCGGCGCACCGTGGCCTGGCTGGAGGCGCCCCGCGGGACCCTGTTCCACAACTACGAGGTGGACGACAATGACCAGGTGACCATGGCCAACCTCATCGTATCGACCACCAGCAACCACGAGCCCATGAACCAGGCCGTCAAGGCGGTGGCCAAAAGTCATATTGCCGGAGCCAAGGAGATCACCGAGGGTCTCCTGAACCACATCGAGGTGGCCATCCGGGCGTACGATCCCTGCCTGAGCTGCGCCACGCACGCCGTCGGACGGATGCCCCTGCAGGTGGGGCTCTTCGATGCCGGGGGGAGGGAGATCGCGAGCGGGACGAAGGAGTGAGCCGCCGCGGCCTGGTCCTCGGGTACGGCAACCCGGGGCGCGGCGACGACGGGCTGGCCGTCCGGCTCGTGGAGACCCTGGAGGCCGAGGCGCCCGTGGGAGTGGACGTGGAGGCCGCGTTCCAGCCGGGGATAGAGCACGCCGCCGCGGTGGCGGAGCACGATTGGGTCCTGTTCGTGGACGCGGCCGCGGAAGGGCCGGAGCCGTTCCAGGTGCGGAAGGTTGAGCCCCTGCCGGGCGCCGCCTTCAGCACCCACGTGGTGGACCTGGGCTCCATCCTCGCCATCGCCG
>JAPLML010000060.1 GCA_026387055.1 Planctomycetota bacterium
CAATGATCCCCCTCCGCCTGGAGCACATCATGAAGCGGTTCGGGCAGGTGACGGCCGTCGGCGACGTGTCGCTGGCGGTCGAGCCGGGGGAACTGTTTTTCCTGCTCGGGCCGTCGGGCTGCGGCAAGACGACGCTCCTCAGGGTGATCGCCGGTTTCTACGAGCCCGACGCCGGCCGCGTCTTCTTCGGCGACCGCGACGTCACCTCGCTGCCGCCGCACCTCCGCCATTGCGGCATGGTCTTCCAGAACTACGCCCTCTGGCCGCACATGACGGTGCTGGAGAACGTGGCGTTCGGCCTGGCGGTGCGCGGCATCGCGAAGGCCGAGAGGCGGAAGCAGGCCCTCGAAGTCCTCGGCATCGTCCAGATGGCCGAGTACGCCCGGCGTAAGCCGACGCAGCTCTCGGGCGGCCAGCAGCAGCGCGTCGCCCTCGCCCGGGCCCTCGCTATCAACCCGGATTTTCTGCTCCTGGACGAGCCGCTCTCGAACCTCGACGCGAAGCTGCGGCTCCAGATGCGGACCGAGATCCGCCGCACGCAGCGGGCCGCCCGCGTCACCAGCATCTACGTCACCCACGACCAGGACGAGGCCCTGGCGATGGCCGACCGGCTGGCGGTGGTCCGCGACGGACGGATCGAGGCCCTCGGCAACCCGCGGAATCTGTACCTCGACCCGCCCACCGCGTGGGTGGCGGGGTTCCTGGGGGCGACGAACGCGCCGCCGTGGTCGTGAGCGTCCGGCCGGAGTCGGTGAGACTTCTTGCGGCCACAGGCCCGGCCCCGAGCGGGAACGTCTTCGACGTGAGAGTCCTGGCGCGGACGTTCCAGGGCGAGACGGAGCAGGTGCGGGTCCGCCTCGGTGATCGCGAGGTCGTCATCTCGGACCGGCCGACAGCGCTGCCGCCGGCGGGACCGGGCGAGGCGGCGCGCGTGCATCTTCCGCCCGACGCCGTTCGCGTTTACGCCCGCGCCGTCGAACATGCACAAACGGCAACAGTGATTGCCATTTAGCCGCCCAGCTTGCTGGGCGCGTTGGAGCACAACATGACCCGCTATGCCTCTATGGATACCTCAGGGCCAGGCGACGCACGTCCGCGGCGGGTCGGGAGACCCGCCGCGCTCAGCGGCGTTGCCCTGACGGCGCTCATGCTGCTGGCCGGCTGTAGTGGCGGCCCGGTGCCCCAGGCGGGCGCCGACGCGCTCGTCATCTACAGCCCCCACAGCGACGAGATCCGCCAGGAGTTCGGCGAGGCGTTCCAGACGTGGTACAAGGGCCGGACCGGCCGCGACGTGGACGTGAAGTGGCCGGACCCGAGCGGCGGCGGGTCGGAGGTCCTCCGGCGACTGGAGGACAAGTTCCGCGCGGGCCGCTACGACATCGACGTCGGCTTCGGCGGCGGACCCATCTACGAGCAGATGAAGTCGCTCGGCATGCTCGAGCCGTACCGGCTGCCGCCGGAAGCGCTCGCGGCCCTCCCGCCGAAGATCGCCGGCCAGCCGGTCTACGACCCCGATTTCGCCTGGTACGGCGCCGCCGTATCCACATTTGGCATTATCTTCAATAAGACAATTATCAAGCAGAAGGACCTGCCCGAGATCAAGGACTGGGAGTCGATGACCGACCCGAAGTTCGCCGGCCTCGTCGGCGCGGGCGACCCCTCGAAGTCGGCCACCATGCTGAAGGCCTACGAGATCATCCTCCAGGCGTACGGGTACGACCGCGGCATGGCGCTGCTCGTACAGATCGCGGGCAACGCGCGGGAGTTCTACCCCACCTCGTCCGAGGTCCCGCGGAACACGGCCAAGGGGTTCCTCGCGGTCGGGCCGTGCATCGACTTCTACGCGTACCGGCAGATGCGGAGCGAGGGGGGCGACCGGCTCGGCTTCGTCGCCCCGTCGGGCCTCACGGTCATCACCCCCGACCCGATCGCCATCCTCAAGAGGGCGCCGCACCGGAAGGTGGCGGAAGCGTTCGTCGAGTTCGTCATGGGCCCCGAGGGCCAGCGGCTGTGGATGCTCCCGGCCGGGGTGCCGGGCGGGCCAAAGAAGGTCACGCTCGGGCGCCTGGCGGTCCTGCCGGCCGTCTACGAGGAGGCCGCCGCCAAGGGCACCGTCATCCCCTTCAACCCCTTCGCGGCCAAGTCGGCCGATTTCTACGACCCGGCCAAGGAGAACGCGCGGAACGCGATCCTGGCGGACTACCTGCGCGTCGTGCTCGTCGAGAACCACGACGCGATCAAGAAGGCGTGGAAGGCGCTGATCGACGCGGGCCTCCCGGCCGAGCGGCTGGCCGCGTTCTGCCGGCCGATCGTCTCCGAGGACGAAATGCTGCGCCTCGGCCGCGACGTTTGGGGGACGGTCCTCATTCCCGATGACGCCTCGGCCGCCGAGCGGGCACGCCTCACGCGCGAGGCCGAGGCCCGCCGGCGCACCAAGAGCGACACGCTGACGAAGTGGAGCGAGGCCGTCCGCGCCAAGTACGCGGCCCTGGCCAAGTAGTGGCCCTCCGGACCCAGGCGCTCATCGTCTGGCCGCGGCCGGTACGGCCGCGAGAATGCGCGGTGCGACTTCCCCGTCGCCGTAGCGGCGACGGCTAAACGTAGCGCGGCTCGGGCTTCGACCTGGGATCTCCATGCGACCGGATGCAAGAACCTGGCTCCTGATCCTCGTCGTGGTCGCGTTCCTCGGCCTGCTCCTGTTCTACCCCATCGCCTATGTCTTCAAGTCGGCCCTGTGGGAATCGACCGGCCCGACGCTGCACTACGTCACGAACGTCCTCGTGCAAGGGAACTACCGCGACGGGTTGGTCAACGCCCTCCTGCTGGCGGCCGTCACGACGGTCTTCTCGTCCCTGCTGGGGGTGCCCCTGGCGTACCTCGGAGCGAAGACGGATTTCCCGGGGAAGCGCGCCTTCGCCGCCGCGATCCTCGTGCCGATGATCCTTCCGCCGTTCGTCGGCGCCATCGGTATCCGGCAGGTCCTGGGGCCGCAGGGCGTGCTGAACGCGGCCCTCGCGGGCCTCGGCCTCATCGATCCCGCCAAGGCGGTCGACTGGCTCATGCTCTCGCCGCTGGCGGGCGTGGTGATCCTCCAGGCGCTCCACCTCTACCCCATCCTCTACCTGAACGTGGTGGCGGGGATGGCCAACGTGGACCCGTCGCTGGAGGATGCCGCGCGCAGCGTCGGCGCCGGGCCGTGGCGGGTCTTTCGCCGGGTGACGTTCCCCCTCATCCTGCCGGCGTACTTCGCGGGGGCGATCCTCGTGTTCATCTGGGCCCTGACGGACCTCGGCACGCCGCTGATGCTCAACTACCGCAAGCTGATCGCGGTGCAGATCTTCCAGCGCGTGGGCGAGCCCACCTCGAGCCCCGACGCGAACGCCCTCGTCGTGGTGATGCTGGTGATGGTGGTGCTCCTGTACCTCGGGGCGCGGGCGCTCTTCGGCCGGGAGGTGTTCGGACAGATGGCGGTGGCCACGAGGGCCGCGACGCCCTCGCGCCTGGGCCGCGGGGGAACGCTCGTCGCGTGGCTCCTTTTCGGCGGCGTGACGCTCCTGGCCCTCGTGCCTCACGTCTCGGTGATTCTCTACAGTCTGAAGACCGAGTGGCAGGCCACGGTGCTGCCGGCGGCCCTGACGCTGGAGCACCATCGGGCGGCGCTGACGGACCCGCGCACGCTCGGGAGCATCTACAACTCGGTGCTGTACTCGCTGGGGGCGGTGGCGGTGACGCTCCTCCTGGCGGTGTGGATCGCGTACGTCCTGGTGCGCAAGAAGTTCGCGGGCCGCGGTCTCCTGGACGCCGCCGTGATGTTGCCGCTGGCGCTGCCGGGGATCGTCCTGGCGTTCGGGTACCTGAACTCGTTCGCCAACTGGGGCGACCGGCTGGTCGAGGCCGGCCTATGGCGGCAGAACTACCTGTATCCGCAGGCCAACCCGGTGCTCCTGCTGGTGGTCGCTTACGCCGTGCGGCGGCTCCCGTTCATGGTGCGGGCGGCGGTGGCGGGGTTCCAGCAGACGAGCCGCACCCTGGAGGAGGCGGCCCTGAGCGTCGGCGCCGGCCCCCTGCGGACGCTCCGCAAGATCACGGTGCCGCTGATCGCCGCGAACCTGGCGGCCGGCGCGATCCTGGTGTTCTCCCTGTCGATGCTCGAGGTCTCCGACAGCCTCATCCTCGCCCAGAGCGACGAGTTCAACCCCATCACACGGACGATTTATCGTATCTATTCCGGAGAATACAGCATCACGGGCGAGGCGGTCGCCAGCGCCCTGGGCGTCTGGGCGATGGTCTTCCTGGCGGTGACGCTCATCGGCGCCAGCGCCCTGATGGGCAAGCGCCTGGGGGCCCTCTTCAGGGCGTGAGGCAACCGAAACACGCGAGTGGTACTACAACGCCACTTAACCTCGTGCGCGGTGGGTCTCCTGACCCGTACGTGTTGAGCGTGACACGAGATGGCCGGGTGGCACGGCCACGCGCTGTTGCGTGGCCGTGCACGGTCACATGGGGGGAGCAAGCACGGTCACGCAACGGCGCGTGACCGTGCCACCCACGTTAAACACGTA
>JAPLML010000164.1 GCA_026387055.1 Planctomycetota bacterium
CCCCAGCCGAACAACGCCCGCTCTTCCCGCGACAGGTCGTGTTGGTCGGTCGGATGGACGTAGAGGCACAGCGCGATGCCGCGCTTGTTCAGTTCGTCAGCCAGTTCGCCGATCAGGTCGCGCTTCGCTTGATGCTTGGACAAGCCGACGTCGACCATGACCTTGCTCGGCGCCAGCAGGTACATCGCCGCGTGGAACGATGTCAGGGTCACATACTGGGCGCCCATGCCCTCGACCGCGTCGGCAAAGGCCTTGACGTCGAAGGCGTCGGCCTTCGCATCCAGATCCCAGACCGCCGGTTGGGGATTCCCTGGCGAAAGATGGGCATACTCCACGGTGTAGTGGACGAAAATGCCGAGCTTCGCGTTCTTGATGAACTCGCGCCCCGGATCCCGCGGGCGGACGGCCCGGGAGGTGCCTGGCTTGGGAGTGGGGGACTTGGGTTCAGCGCCCAAGATGGTTGTTGCAGTTATCAGGACGGCGAGGCCGGCAATCAGGGTGTGTTTCATTTGGATGCTTTGGCTCCGTTTTTCCTGGTTTCTGTGGCAAGGGGGAAGAGTTGGCAAATGACTTCGGCATAGACGCGGTGGCCGAAATTGTTCGGATGGTTGATGTTGTTGCCGCTCAGGTCTGAGAACGGTTTGCGCTTGAGCAACTCCAGCCAGGGCGATGTCACATCGGCCATCCGGGCGAAGTTGTAGATGCCCTGCCCGTGTCCCTTGTCGGCCGACGCGCGGTAGTACCGGGCCGCCGCCAGGAAGTCCACACCCGTGCCAAGCCCGTGCTCGTTCATCCACCCGAGATTGTCCAGGGCGGCGGCGTCCCCGGTCTTCGCGGCCTTGGCAAACCACTCCAAAGCCTGGGCATAGTCATGGGCCGTGCCTTTGCCGTCCCGGCAGAGGATGCCCATGCGGACCTGGGCATGTGCGTCGCCCTGCTGCGCCCTCGCCCACAAGGGGGCCAGGTCATCGGCCAACGCGGATGACAGAACCCACCCCGCCAGCAGCAAGGCCGTCGCGGTCTTGATGGCCAAGCGACGACTCGCGCCGATCGCCGGAATTCTCTGGTGACGCTTCATCCAAGAGACAAGAACGTCCCCGCCCCGCAGGTGTTGCCGTCCGGCGCACGACAGCCAGTCTGGAGACGGGGCCAGCAGGTTCCCGCCAACCGCCGCCACGGATTATTTCTTGTGTGAAACGGTTACAAGCCCGGTCGAATCGGTGCCGCCATGTGGGATCCAGTGTTGAGCCTGAACAGTGTAGGAGGCCCCGGGTTTTCGGGGCGGTTGGCTCACTGGAGCAGATGATACCCGATACTGTGTCACGATACGCCCTTCGCCGGCCATTCCTGCCTCGCTCGAGCGAGGGAATGTTCAAAACGGGGAGTAGACGTTCTCTGACATCCAGACATCGACCAAGGGAATGGGCGGGCCTGCCCCCTTCTCACTTGGTTACGGTTCCAGTAAAATGCGAACCGGTCCGGTCTCTCACGTGGATCGGCCCACGCCTCCGGCTGTAACGCCCAGCGCGGGGGCACTCTGCTTCACCGGCGGTCCGGCATCTTCGGCTGTACAAACCGGACGGAAAGCGGATGCTTCAGGAATAGGCAAGAAGACGGTTCCCCGCGACAAGCCGACGTCAGAAAGGGTCGATGCGGTCGGCGGGATACCCAATCCCAATAGGACAAGGGCATGAAGAAAAGGCGCCTGACCCTCTCTGTGTCGGCAGTCGGTCTGTTGCTCGCCGCCGCATGCATGTGCGCGGCGGAACCTGCCGTATCCCCCGACGGCCTGTTCAAGACAGCCGTCGCGGTTTGGCACATGGCGAAGGTCAAAGACTCCGTCGGCAAAAGCGCGCCGCTCGCGATCGAGGGCAAGGTCGAACTGGGCGTGGAACTCACCGGCCCCGAGCGCGAGGCGTCGGTGCGCTGCGGCGGCGACGGTCGGGCAGCCCGGTTTGAGGGGGGCTGGCTGGTGGCCGGCCGCGGCGCCAACGAGGCGCTGAACTTGACAGGGCATGCCCTGACGATCTGCCTGCGGCTGCGAGACCCTTCCGGGAAATGGGCCGCCGGGCTGCTCTCCAAGAAAGGCAATGCCAAGAACTACAACCTGTTTGCCTGGGACCTCGGCCACGGAATGGAGTTCGGGTTTGAGTTCAATCTCCGTGGCGAGCGGCAGTTCCGGCAGCTCCGAACGCCGCTGGAAGGCCTGGCACCTGACGCCTGGCATGATCTGGTGGTCCGGTACGACGGTGTGAAGGTGGAGTTGTTCGTCGACGGAGTCTTGCGAGACCGGAAGCCCGCCAGCGGGCCGGTAGCCGAGGCCCCGGACGCCAGCGTCCTCATCGGCGCGGACCCGGGCGGACGGAATTCATTCCACGGGCTTGTCGATCACGCCGCCTTGTGGGACCGGGCCTTGACCGAGGCCGAGATCGAGTTTCTCTCCGGCGGCCGTGAAGCTGTCGAGCGGGCCAGAACGCTCGAAGGGGCGGCTCGCCGGGA
>JAPLML010000519.1 GCA_026387055.1 Planctomycetota bacterium
GCTAACGCATCATAATTTTCTGTGGCCTTTTCGACTCCGAAAAGGGCCATAACGTCGGGCGAGATGAGGGGCCGAGAAAGCGGGTGCCCGCCCCCTCGCCTGCGAAAACGCGGTTTCGAACTTTAGATGCGTTCGCCCTGAGCGCGTATGGTTCTCGGCTGTTGGCATCCGGTGTCTTCGTGCTATAATGCCGTGTTGCGCGGCGGGTCTCCTGACCCGCCGCGGGTGTGCTTCCTATGGCCGGCGATTGCGGCTTTGCGCGGTGGGTCAGGAGACCCACCGCGCACGGTGGACCCCCACGCGGCGCCGCGTTTCCGTCACCCCAGGCCGTACTCTTTCCAGCGGCGCTTCACGCGCTCGGCCACGTCGGGATCGGAGGCGATGGGGTCGGGCCAGGGCTTGCCCGGCGCTTCCTCGGGCAGCTTGCGGGTGGCGTCGACGCCGAGTTTGCCGGCGGGCCCGGACGCCGGCGCCGCATGGTCCAGAACGTCGGCCGGCCCGTCGGCCACCACGACGTCGCGCCGCGGGTCGGCCTCGGCCCCCACGCGCCACAGGACTTCCTCGACGTCCTGCACGTTCACGTTTTCATCCACGATGACCAGGAACTTCGTGTACCGCATCTGGCCCATCTGCCAGAGGGCCTGCATCACCTCGCGGGCCTGGCCGGGGCGGGTCTTCCGGATCGAGACGAGGGCCCAGTTGTGGAACACGCCGAACAGGGGCAGGTTCAGGTCCACGACCTCGGGCACGAGCGTGCGGATGGCCGGCAGGAAGAGCCGCTCGGTCGCCTTGGCGAGGAAGCAGTCCTCCTTGGGGTACCGCCCCACCACGGTGGTCGGATAGATGGCGTCATGCCGATGCGTGATGGCCGTGACGCGCAGGACCGGGTACGCGTCCGGCGGCGTGTAGTAGCCCGTGTGGTCGCCGAAGGGACCTTCGGTGCGGGACCCGTGCGGGTCGACCGTTCCCTCAATAACGATCTCGGCGCCGGCGGGGACCTCGAGGGGCACCGTCCGCGCGCGGACCACGGGCACCGGTTCCCCCGCCAGGAGCCCGGCCAGGACGAGTTCGTCCATGCCGTAGGGCAGGGGGGCGGTGGCGGCGTAGGCGAGCACCGGGTCGCCGCCGAGGGCGATGGCGACGGGCATCGGCCGGCCCTGGGCGGCCCAGGCCCGGTAGTTGACCGCCCCGTCGTGGTCGTGGTGCCAGTGCATCCCCAGCTCGCGCGGGCCGAAGACCTGGAGGCGGTACATGCCCACGTTGTGGTGCCCGCCGTCGGGATCAGACGTATATACTTGTGCAAGAGTGATGAACGGCCCGCCGTCGCCCGGCCAGCACTGGAGGACGGGCAGGCGCCCCAGGTCGGCGCCCTCCGTGTGGACGATCTCCTGGCACGGGCCGGAGCGGACCGTGCGGGGCGCGGCCGCCGCGGCGCGCAGAAGCTGCGGCGCCGCCTTGAGCTTCTCCAGCAGGCCCGCGTGTTTCGGCAGGGGCTGCACGAGCGCCGCCAGCCGCGCGGCCACCTGGTCGAGGCTCTCGCCCCCCAGGGCCCAGGCCATCCGCTGCATCGAGGCGAAGGCGCCGACGAGGACGGGCATCGCGCGGCCGGCGACGTTCTCGAAGAGGGCCGCCGGGCCGTCCCCGGCGACGAGGCGCGAGGCGATCTCGGCGATCTCGAGGTGCGTCGAGACCTCGGCCCGGACGCGGCGGAGTTGGCCCGCCGACTCCAGGCGCGCCAGGAAGGTTCTGAGGTCGGTGACCGCCATCACCCCTCCGCGCTCGGGCGAGACTTGAGGTTCGGCACGACGGGCGGCCGCTCGATCTTGGGCGGCGTCCCGCCGATGCGGCGGATGAGTTGCACGAGCAGGTTCCGCCGCACGAACACGTCGTACGCGAATTCGTAGGGCAGGACGTACTGCGGCAGGAGTTCCGCGTAATGCGTTCCGGCGATCCGGCCGGTGTAGTTCATCAGGGGCAGCTTCCCCTGGTCGAGCGTGCGGCTCAGGGTTTTCGACCCCAGGCTCAGGCTCAGGTCGATGCCCACCTGGTAGTTGATCCGGCCGTCGGCGCGCGTGACGCCGAAGATGTAGGCGTCATAGCCGCGGCCCTCGAACAGCATCCGGTTGTCGACGTCGCCGTTCGGCTTGTTCTCGAAATCGTTGCTCATGCGGCTGAAGGTGTACTGCGTCATCTTGAGGCCCGGCAGAAAGGCGGTGATGTAATCGGGCGCGGCGGGGCCTTCGAGGATGCCGTCGGTCAGAATCGTCTCGCCCCGGCCGACCGCGAAGCTCTTCTCGGCGAGGCGCTGCGTCAGGCTGATGCGACTGCTGACACTGCCGGTCACCTTCATGCCGGGGAAGGTCGTGTCGATGAAGGGCTTGAGGTTCTCGGCCATCTTGAGGTCGCGGGCATCGTAGGCGTAGGTGAGAAGCGGGACGGCCTCGCGGAAGTCGATGGCCATCTCGCCGCCGATGGTGCCGCCGTTCATCGCGCAGCGGAACCGCGGCATGGTGAACCGCCGGTCGGCCAGCCGCCCCTCGGCCGTCAGGCCCGTCAGCACGTAGGTGGTGTCCCATTGCGGCACGGCGAGTGTCACGCGGTCGAGGTTGACTTCGGCGGAGAGGCGCGCCCGCGCCAGGAGCCTCTGTCCGCGCCGGGCCAACTCTTCGGAGAGCGCCTTGTCGGGGGCGGCGGCGCCCTTGGGCGACGGCTCGGCCGGGGCCTTGGCCTCCAGGTGCTCGGCCGAGAGGCGCAGCAGTTCCTGGCACTCCTTCAGGTCCAGGTTTTTGCCTCGCAGCACGATTGAGCCGGACGGCTCGTCAGAGAGGCCGGTGAGGTAGGCCGTGAGCGTGACGTCGGACGTGCCCGCCACGAGGTTGAGCCCCTCGCTGGCCAGGCGCTGGCCGTCGTAGCTGACCGGCCCGTCAACCAGCAACTGCCGCCCGAGCCACTCCATGCGGGCCTTCTTGAAAGTGAGCCGGCACGATTCCACCTGGGTGGCCTTGGCGTCGGCCGTGGCGCGCAGGTCAAAGGCCAGCGCCCCGGCGGGCTTCAGGTCCGCCAGCCGCGCGGGGAACAGCGACGCCAGGATCGCCGCATCGGGAACCTGGCCGTTCACGCGGAACGACCAGACCGTCGGCGGCACGGGCGCAAGCAGGCGCGGATCGGCAAAGAGGAACCGGCCGTCGAATGTGGCCGTGGCGTCGGCCAGCTTGACGGCCAGCCGGTCGAGGATCATCTCGCCGGGCACCTCGCCGTAGCGGACGTCCAGGCGGAGGGTGGCCGGCGTGCCCGCGGGCTTCAGGAGCGTCTCGACGTTGAGGATGCGGCAGGCGGTGCCGTCGGCGTCCAGGCGGACGGTCCCCTTGATCGGCGTGCCGGAGAAGGCCACCATCAGGTGGGTCGGCCCGTCCATGCCGCAGCGAGTGTACAGCGGCTCCAGCCACGGGAGGGCCTGGCGGAAGCCCGCGTTGTGGACCCAGTCGGCGTGGACCTCGACGTCGGCCTCCTGGAGGACGGCGGCGAGGCGGGCGCGCGGCTCCAGCTCCGCGGAGAGCGCCGGTCGGTTCAGGCGCACGACGCCGCTGGCGCGGGTCGTGGACCTGGCCAGTTGCGCGAGGGCGCTCGTGACCTTCAACTCGATGGTGCGAGGCTGCGGGGTCGTCACCTCCGCCGCCAGGGCGAGAGTCATGGGCGTGCCGAGCGGCTTCTTGAGGTACGGGCCGAAGTCGAGCTTCGCGAGGTCCAGCATTGCCGACGCCTCGACGTCCAGCGCGCTCGACTTGAGTGTGACCAGCCCCTTGACCTCGGCGCTGCCTTCGGCGGCGGGGCCCGGGTCGCCGCGGCGACCGAAGCCGTCCAGGCTCCGCTTGAGGGCGGGGCAATACTCGACGGCCTGGGCGATGTCCGAGACCTTGGCGTCCAGCTCCAGCGAGACGCCCGGCCCTGCCCACTGCGAGAGCCGCGCGATCAGCGAGTCCACCACGGCTTCCCCCGGGGTGGCCGGGGCCGGCGGCAACGTCACGGGGCCGCGCCCGATCAGGGTTACGATGGCGCCCGGAAGGTCCAGCACGAGCTCGCCTTGGGCGCGGTTCGCGGTTCCCCACAGCCAGGCCCCCGCCAGGGTCATCGAGGCGGGCAAGTCGGACGCCTTGGCGACGTAGTCTCCGGCGCGGACGGCCACCTTGTCGAGGTCCGCGCTCAGGCGGCCCGTGAGGCGGCCGCCCGCCAGGTCGCCCTGCACATCGAAAACCGCGCTGCCCGCCACCGGCGAGACCTCCCCGCCGAAAGGTCCGGGCAGGAAGACGAGGCCGGCGGACTCCACGGCGGTCGCCGTGAGCGTTCCGCGGAACCGGCCCGTGCGCGGCGGCGATCGAAGCAGCGCCGGCCAGCCCTCGCCGGCCCAGGACATCTCGGCGGCGCCGTCCCACACGAGCGACGACTTGGCGAGGTGGACCTTGACGCTGCCGATGTCGAGGGTGAGGACG
The DNA here is from genome assembly GCA_026387055.1 of Planctomycetota bacterium. Taxonomy (GTDB): domain Bacteria; phylum Planctomycetota; class Phycisphaerae; order FEN-1346; family FEN-1346; genus JAPLML01. The sequence continues at coordinate 4,488 of JAPLML010000519.1, forward strand.
TCCTCGGTCCGGTCGCCGGTCTTTCGGACGTCGGGGGTCAGGGCGGCCAGGGCCTCGAGCGACGCCCGGGTGCCGGCGGGCTTCCTCATCCCCTGCGGAGGTTCGAAAGCGGCCGGTGCCGCGCGGGTCGCCTCGTCGCCTGCGTCGGGTGACGGCTGAACCTCGATGTGCAGGTCCGTCAGGTTGGCCTGGAGCCAGGCCTTCCACTGCGGGGGCGCCGCCCCCGGGCGGCGGGACGCTTCGGCGGGTTCGATCGGCGT
>JAPLML010000183.1 GCA_026387055.1 Planctomycetota bacterium
CACTTACCCGCTGCCGGAGGCCCAGCTCGACCGCTTCGCCCTGAAACTCCTCATGCGGATGCCCGAACGCGAGGAGATCTCGGAGATCGTGGCGCGGACCACCGGCGCGAGTCCGCCCCGCCCCAACCGCGTGGCCGCCGCCGCGGCGCTTCTGGCCATGAGGGACCTGGCGCGCGAGGTGCCGGTGGCCTCGCACGTGCGGGACTACACGAGTGCGATCATCCTGGCGACCCATCCCGAGCATCCGGCGGCCTCGCCGATGGTCAAGAAGTACGTCCGCTACGGGGCGAGCCCGCGCGGCGCCCAGGCGATGATCCTCGGCGGCAAGGTCCTCGCGCTCGTGGCCGGGCGGTACAACGTGGCCTTCGACGACGTGCGGAAGATGGCCCCCCCTGCCCTCCGCCACCGGCTGATCCTGAACTTCGAGGGCGAGGCCGCGGGCGTCAAGACCGATGACGTGGTGGCGGACGCCCTCCGTCACGTGCCCGAACCGTCGGCATGAGGAACAGCCCATTTTCGATTCTTGATTTTCGATTGATGCGTGTGGCACGGCCGGCTTGTCCGGCCGTGGAGCAGGGCGCCGGCCATTCCCCACGGCCGGACAAGCCGGCCGTGCCACACTCTGTTGGCGTCTTTCAATCGAGAATCAAGAATCAGGAATCGAAAATGGAATGGCGCCATGCCCAACCATTTTGAGGACGATCTCTTCGGCTCGGATTTTCTCCGGCGTCTCGAGTACCTCCGCGTCGTCGCGCGCCGCATCTTCGCCGGGAGCGCCCCGGGCAGCCGCACCGGCCGCCGCGCGGGGCCGGGCCTGGAGTTCGCCGAGCACCGGGCCTACGCGCCGGGCGACGACTTCCGGCACATCGACTGGGCGGCCTACGGGCGGCTGGAGAAGCTGCTCCTGAGGCTCTGCCAGCAGGAGGAAGATCTTGCCATCTACTTCCTCCTCGACGCCTCCGCCTCGATGGCGACGGGCCGGCCGGCGAAGTTCGACCACGCCCGGCGCCTCGCGGCGGCGCTCGCCTACGTCGGCCTCGCGAGCCTCGAGCGCGTCCGCCTGGTGGCGGTCGACGGCGGCGTGCGGGCGCACCTGGAGGCGGGGCGCGGCAAGTCGCACATCCTGGGGGTGCTGGATTTCCTGCGCGGCCTTGCGCCCGGCGAGCGGACGGACCTCGCCCGCGCGGTCGAGGCGTTCCTGCCCCATGCGACGCAAGCCGGCCTCGTGGTCCTCATCTCGGACTTGCTGGACCCCGCGGGATACGAGAAGCCTTTCCTCACGCTCCAGGGCCAGGGGTTCGACTGCTGGTGCCTCCATGTGACGGACCCGGCGGATCTCGCGCCGCCGGCCCTCGGCGACCTGGCGGTCAGCGACGCCGAGACGGGCGATGTCCTCGGCGTCCACATGACCGAGGAAGTCCGCGATCGACTCGCCGGCGAGGCGGACCGGTTCAAGGCCGAGGTCCAGGCATGGTGCCTCTCGCGCGGCATCGGATACGCCGAGGCCCCAACCCACGTGCCTGTCGACGCGCTCGTCCTGGAAGTGCTGCGCCGGGGCGGGTTCCTTCGATGAGCGCCGGGGCGCAGGAAATCTGTCCATCGAGGCATTGTCGCAGCCGAAGTCGTAAAGGATTGTTGGTTAAGGGGTTATGTCTATCGACGCGTGAAATCGCCCTTCTTGGGCTTGGCATGGCACATTTGCGCGCAAACCCTTGTCGCCAGTGGACTTAACAGTGCCTTCCCGCGAAGATACTGGCGCCAGCCGATTTTCTACTTGAAACATCCCCCACTGCCGATAAGATTACCAGCCCTTGACAGTGTCCCATCTGCCTCGGGGCCGGTCCCCCTTGCGGGGTGCTCAGTCGCCCGGCCTCGAGGCGTTTTGTTGCGCCCAGGCTCCGCACGTTCAGCCGCTGTTTCAGAACCGCCCTTGAGGGCGGGGGCGCGCGGCGGGCAGTCTTGCCCACCGCGAGAATTCGAGCGCGTGCGAGCGGTGGGCAAGACTGCCCACCGCGCTATCTCCGGTTGTGAAACAGCCTGTAAACGTTGCACCGCACAAGGTCGGTAACTCCGGCCAGCGCCTTGAACGCGACCCGGATGCCGGTACAATAGGCGCCATGTTCGAGAGTCTGACGGAAAAATTCGGCGGCATCTTCCGCAGTCTCGCCGGCCGCGGCCGCCTGAGCGAGAGCAATATCCAGGAGGCGCTCGAGCAGGTCCGCACCGCCCTCCTGGAGGCCGACGTCAATTACCAGGTGGCCCGCGACTTCGTCGACCAGGTCGCCAAGGCGGCCATCGGCCAGGAAGTCCTCAAGACCCTTCGCCCCGACCAGGTCTTCGTCAAGGTGATCCACGACGAGATGGTCCGCCTGATGGGGCCGGTCGACGCCAAGATCCCGTTCAAGTCCCCCGGGCCGACCGTCATCATGATGGCCGGCCTCCAGGGTTCCGGCAAGACCACGACCTGCGGCAAGCTCGCGAAAGTCATCCAGGACCGCGGCCACCGGCCCCTGCTCGTGGCGTGCGACTGCCATCGCCCGGCGGCCATCGAGCAACTCATGGTCGTCGGCTCGATGGTCGGAGCGCCGGTGTTCAGCGAGGGCATCGGCGACCCGGTCCGCATCGCCCGCCGCGGCGTCAAGGCCGCCGCCGAGCAGAACGCCGACGTGGTCATCGTCGACACCGCCGGCCGCCTCCACATCGACCAGGCGATGATGCAGGAGGCCAAGGACATCGCCAAGGCCGTCCAGCCCGACCAGATCTACCTGGTCTGCGACGCCATGACCGGCCAGGACGCCGTTACCAGCGCCAAAGAGTTCAACGCGGCCCTGGAACTGTCGGGCGTCATCCTCACGAAGCTCGACGGCGACGCCCGCGGCGGCGCGGCCCTCAGCGTCAAGGCCGTCACCGGCAAACCCATCAAGTTCGTCGGTGTCGGCGAGAAGATGGACCGGCTGGAGGAGTTCCACCCGGACCGGATGGCCGACCGCATCCTCGGCATGGGCGACGTGGTGAGCCTGGTGGAGAAGGCCCAGGCCGCCGTCGACGTCCAGGAAGCCGCCCGGATGCAGGAGAAGCTGCGCAAGGCCCAGTTCGGCCTCGACGATTTCCTGGTGCAGATCCGGCAGATGCGCAAGATGGGCCCGCTTCGTGAAATCCTGGCGATGGTGCCCGGCATGGGCGCGGCCCTCAAGGACCTGCCGATCGACGAGCGAGAACTGGACCAGACCGAGGCGATCATCCACTCGATGACGCCCACCGAGCGCTCCGACCCGGACCTCATCGACGCCTCTCGCCGCCGCCGCATCGCCCGCGGGTGCGGGCTGGACCCGCAGGACGTGGCGGGCCTGGTGAAGTCGTTCGGCCAGGTCAAGGAACTCGTGCGCCAGATGCAGGGGGCCGGCGCGTTCGGCGGGGCGAAACGGGCCGCCCAACAGCAGATGGCCCAGATCAACCTCTTCGGCCCGCTGCACAAGAAGCGCCAGCGCTCCACCCGCAAGCGCAAAGACCGCAAACGCCGGTCGCGGTAGGGCGCTTCGGCCTTGCGCATCCTACCCCCAATTCCAGAGTCCCTTGGGTCTTGACCGCACCGTTGGGATTGTTACACTAACTGTCAACTTGACACAATCTGACAGTTAGTAACAGTTGAGGGGCAAAGGACCGTCCAGCGCCAAGATCTTGGGGGAAAACTACGTGCGCCTGCCACAGAAGCCACCAAGCTGGGAGGAGTTGCTGCGGCATCCGAAGCTCATGGCGCCGCTACTGGCGTCTCAGGAAGTGAGAGAGATTGTTGACAGGGCCAACGGCGACTACGTTCATTGGGATGACTTCCGTCACAAGTTCACTCCGCCGCAAGGGTTCACATTGGAGGACATCTGGCGCCTGCTACGACTCGGCCGGATGAGCAACTCGCGCCGCATCCCTTTGGCCTCTCCCGATGGTCAGGTGTTCTCATACGGGATGCATGATTGCGTTCTGCGCGATCTTCAGTTCGTTGACCACTACGCCGGCGCCCAACTCGAAATCCTCGAACCGTCTTCCCCAAGCACGGGTGACCGAGACAGGTACCTGATCAACTCGCTGATGCAGGAGGCGATCACCTCCAGCCAACTCGAGGGGGCCGCCGTCACGCTGCAACAAGGCAAGGAGATGCTGCGCACCGGCCGGAAGCCGGAGAACCCTTCCGAGAAGATGGTCCTGAACAATTACATGACGATGCTTCATCTCAAGGAGATCGTGGGCCAGCCCTTGAGCGTGGCCATGATCCATCAGCTGCAGAGGACCATCACGGAAGGGACGCTTGAGAAACCGGATGCCGCCGGGAGGTTCCGCCGGCCTGACGAAGCCGTGCGCGTCTACGATGAAAGCGATGGGACCGTGCTTCATCTGCCTCCGCCTGCCGAACAACTGCCGGGGCGGCTTGAGCGACTGTGCCATTTCGCAAACGATACGCGAGACGTGCCGTTCATACCGCCCGTCGTGCGGGCGATCCTCCTGCACTTCTGGCTGGCTTACGAGCATCCCTATGTTGATGGGAATGGCCGCACCGCGCGCGCCTTGTTCTACTGGTACATGCTCAAGTCGGGCTACTGGCTGATGGAGTTCGTTTCGGTCTCGAGCGCCCTGTTGGAGGCGCCGGCGCAGTACCGCGATGCCTTCATCTTTGCGGAATCGGACGATGGCGACGCCACTTACTTCATCGTCTACCACCTGAAGGCGATTCGACGCGCCCTCAACCACCTCAAGGAGTACCTGGAGCGCAAGCAGCAAGAGGCCGCGGAGATGGTCCAATTGCTCCGGGGCCAGCGCGGCCTCAATCACCGGCAACTTGCCTTGCTGCATCATGCGCTGAAACATGTGGGTGCGATCTACACCTTCCAGTCACATGCCACTTCACACGTTGTCAGTCTTGCCACCTCACGATCCGACCTCTTGTCCCTGGTTCGGCGAGGCTTCCTGGAATCGCGCAAGCGCGGCCGCGAGTACGTTTTCCTGCCCGTGAGAAACCTTGCCGAGAAGATCAGGGGGACTGCCAAGACTCGCTGAAGCGGGCTTGGCCCGAGTCACCGCGCCAAGGGCCCTCACGCCAGTTGCTACTCCCGCTGCGTCCTTGTCGCCAGTTCCTGGGGTTCGATGCGGGGGGAGTGGGCGCCGCAGCTTTCGGGGTCGGGGGGCGGGGCCTCGGGCGCGGGGTAGAAACCGAACTGGCGCAGCAGCGCGAGTTTCGGCAGGACGTTGCCTGCCAGGTCGATGTGGAAGAACCCGCTGAAGATGTCGGGGTTCGCGAGGATGAGGTCGAAGTAGGCCCGGTACCGCTCGGGCAGCTCCACGTCGCCGCCGCGGCAGACCTCGTGCCCCGTGAACACGAACTCCGGGAAGAGGTACGGGCAGAACTCGAGGGCCGCCTTGCCCGCATACTCCTTGTACAGTTCCGTCTGCGGCAGGAGCGAGAGCAGGCTGGGCAGGATCCGCGCCCCCATCATGCGGAACGAGACCATCTGGAAGAGGCTCTGGTTGAAGTCTTCAAGCGTCTCGAACGGGAACCCCCACACGAAGAACGTATCGACGCGCGGGAATATCTCGACGGCCTGCGGCACGATCTCCAGGGCCTGGGCCGCCGTGAACCCCTTGCGGATCCGCCGGAGCACCCCGTCCGACCCCGACTCGATGCCGAACCGGAGCTCCAGACACCCACACTCGGCCATCGCCCGCATCATCTCGGCGTCCACCAGGTTCACGCGGCCGAAGGCCTTCCACTCCAGCCGCAGGCCCGTCCCGCGCAGCTCGCGGCAGAACTCCATCACCTGGCGCTTGCCCGAGACGAAGAACTCGTCCTGGAAGAGGAACAGGTCGACGCCGGCCCGCCGGTGCAGGTGCACCATCTCGGCCACGATGTTGCCGGGGCTTCGCGAGTAGCTCTCCAGGTTCCACACGGGCGCGACCGAGCAGAACGTGCACGGGTACGGGCAGCCACGGCTCGTCATCATGCCGTAACCGGCGTAGCGCTTGAGGTCGACTTTGTGGAACGCCGGGAAGGGGATGGCGTCGAGGTCTCGGAGGCGCGGCCGGTCGGGGTTGTGGCGGATGGCGCCGTCGGCGGCGCGGTACGAGATGCCCGCGACGCCGGCGAGGTCGCCGCCCTCGCGCAACGTCCGCACGAGCTCCGGCCCGGTGATCTCCCCCTCGCCGCGCGCGATGACGTCGACCCACGGGAACCGCGCGAGGATCTTGTCCTCGACCGCCTTCGACCCCACGCCGCCGAGCACGAGCACGCGGTCGGGGTACCGCTCCTTGAGGGTCCGCATCGCATGGAGGGTGAACGGCAGGAGGTTGGCCATGCACGAGAGGCCGAGGACAGGGGCGGGGTCCTTCACGAATTCCAGGAAGTTCACCAGGTCGAACGGGTCGTCGTACGGGGCGGTCTGGTAATCGCGGAAATCGACCTCCAGCCCCGCGTCTTCCATCGCCCGCGCCAGATACAGGCATCCGAGCGGCACGTGGAGCTCGCGCTCGATCTCCTCGCCGTAGCGCATGAAGAGCATGTTCAGATTGACAAGCGTAATGTCGGCAGGCATAAGATGCTCCTTGTTTCTCGCGTGCCACGGCCGCGTAGGGTGCGTGGTCGCCGCGGCGACCGGTCGTTCTGCTGATGCCGGTGCGTGCAAGCAC
>JAPLML010000007.1 GCA_026387055.1 Planctomycetota bacterium
TGGAGCAGGCCGACCGCGTCCACGTGGTCGAGGGGCGGTTCGCCTGGGATGACGTAGGCACGTGGCGGATCCTGCGCGGCCACGTTCCGGCAGATGAGCATGGCAACATACTTCAGGGCCGGGCCGTCGCCATGGACGCCAGCGGCAACGTCCTCTACTCCACCGGCGAGCACCTGGTGACGGCCCTCGGCGTGCGGGACCTCATCATCGTCGCCACCGCCGACGCCACCCTCGTCACCACCCGCGACAGCGCCGAACGCGTCCGGGACCTTGTGGCCAAGCTGAAGGATCAGCGGCTCGACCGCTACCTCTGACACGTGCGGAGCGCCAAGCGCGGCTTGCGGAACGCAGGCCGGCGCGCGCCCCGCCTGTCCGCTTCACATCCGGACGATTCCCGACATGGTGGGACAGGTCGAAATCACCAGGGCGGCCCCTCGCCGTCGGCGCCGGCTGAGGGGCTGCGCCTGGGGCTGCGGCGGCACCATCGTCCTGTTTCTGCTCCTTGTGGCGCTGCTCCTCGCGCTCCTGAGCAAGGTCCCGACGAGCTACCCGCCCGCGGCGCGCCCCATCGAGCCGCCGTCGCCCGCCGACTATGCCGCTGCCGGCCTCGACGGCTTCGGATCGCCCTACCTTGGCCACACCGGGAGCTGGGACGGCAAGGGCGGCGCGCTGTGGGGACGCTCGAAGGCGGCCGACCTCGACCTGGAAGTCGGCATGGGGCTGCGCTGGACGTTCATGCCCGTCTACTGGCGCGCCATGGAGCCGGACGGCCCGGCGGACCTGTCGAAGGGAGTTCCCGAAGCCTGGCAGGCCCTCGACGCGTTTGTCATCGAGGCCGAGAAGCGCAAGCTCAACGTCCTCATGCAGGCGCCGGTGGTTGGCGGCAACGCCGGCGGCCCGCCCGACTGGGCCGGACGCCGCGAACCGGACAAGTCCGCCCCGGCCGACATGGAGGCCGCGGCCGCGCTGGCCGGGAAGCTGGCGGCCCGCTACGCGCCCGGCGGCACGCTCGCGGTGCGCGAGGGGTGGGGCGACCGCTATGGCGGCCGCGCCTGGGACCTGGACAACGAACCTGAATCGTATCGCACGTGCTGGAGCGGCCAGGCCGGCGACTACGCCGAGTTCGCCGCCAAGTCCGCCGCCCTCATCAAGCGGGCCGACCCCCGCGCCGTGATCGCGCTTCCCGCGTGCACCGGCGGCGGCCACGCCGCCAAGTGGATCGAGCCCGCCCTCGACGCCCATCGCCTGGCCGGCTCGCCGGAATATCGCCGGCGGGGCGCTGCCCACTCGGTCGGCCCCGTTGCCGATGTCATCAGTTTCCATATCTATGAAGGACTCGACAGCATGTTCGCCGACCGCACCGTGGAGCGGGTGTTCGGCGAGGTCCGCGACGTGTTCGAAGCGTGGGAGACCGGCGCCACCGGGTTCCACTATCCCCGCAAGCGCGAGTACTGGCACACCGAGGGCAATTTCGATTTCCTCGGCATCCTCTCCGCGGCGCGGCGAGCAGCATGGCGCATCCAGTTCTTCACGCGGGCCTTTGCCGCCGGCGTTCGCAAGGTCTGCGTCATGGACGCCTCCGCGCCCGAACAGGCCGCGGTGCGGGCCTACGTTCGGGCGCTTCCCTGGCCCTTTCCGATGCGGCCGGCCGACGGCGAGGTGAAGGTCCTGCGCGGCAGCGCCGCGGCCCTCCGGCATCCGGACGGCGACGAGCCCGGCGCGGGCCGGGTCTGGGTCCTGTGGGCCGTCGCCGACACGGGCGACGCGCGGGTGGAGGTGCCCGTCGTCCGCGAGCAGGTCACGCTGATACAGGTTGACGGCACGACAACCGTGCGCCAGGCAGCCGGCGGCCGCCTCACGGTGGACCTGAAGGGCGACCGCAAGATGGCCCCGCCCATCCTTGTCGTGGACCGGCCGACGGGCGGGCCGTGACCACGGCCCTGCCGTACCCCACGCCAGGAAGTGCGGAACGCGAAGTGCGGAATGCGGAATGTGGAGTGTGGAGTGAACAGCGAACGCCATTTAGCCGCCCAGCTTGTCGCAGAGTCGCCGCGGCGACCTGGGCGCGTTTCCGTTTGACGGGGAGCCGCAGGCTGTAGGAATGGCATCAAACAACAGGACCTACAGTTTGCGGCCTACGGCCTTTCAATGACCGGGGCGCTCTTGACCAGCGGCCGGATGGGCAGGTCCTCGACGCGCGGGAACGCGGGATCGGCGATCGCACGGATCTCCTCGTCCCCGCGGTACGGGCAATTGCAGTCCACCCACGCGATGAGTTTCTGGAGGCTGACGGGGTCCACCTTCACGTTGTTGTGTTTTCCGCCCATCGCTATCTCGATAAGCTTGCTCGTGTACGAGAGGTACTGCATCGGCGGCGCGGTGACGTAGCTCGCCGGGTCGCTCTGGCCGAAGTTCTCGACCATCATGGCGCCGGCGATGCCGTGCGACTTGAGGCCCGTCCCCCCGGGGCCCACGAGCGTCAGGTACGGTTCCTTGAAGGGCCCCGACCCCGGGCGCAGGGTCATGTCGAGTTTCTTCCGCCCCTTGCCGTCGCCCTGGTGGCACTTGCCGCAATACTGGTCGAGTACCGGCTGGACCAGGCGCTCGTAGCCGATGCTCGCGGTGCCCCACGGCGGCGGGGCGAGGTCCGACGGCCCGCGCTTGATCGCCTCGGCGACCGTCGCCGCCGGCGCCACGCTGTGGAGCTCGTGGCACCCCACGCACCCGCGCCGCTCGCCCGGCATCACGCCCGTGAAGGAGCGCATCGTCTGGAGGGCGCGGCCGTGCTCGTCGAGAAGCTGGAAATGCAGCGCCACGCCCGCCGGCACCTTGAAACAGACCGACCCGTCCGCCTCCACCGGCGCGGTGCCGAGGATGCGCTTCACGCCGTCGTCCTGGTGCGAGGCGACCACCGGGCCGGAGAACCGCCCGTCGCGCGTCCACAGCGAGTAGGTCCGCGCGTCCATCTGGATGACGCGCAGGTGCTTCGCCTTCCCCGCCGGTATCTGCGGCACGCCCTGGTAGACGTTCGTGCTGAAGAGGACGCCCGGCGGCGGCATCTGGCGGTCCTTGCCCGTTCCCGGCCACGCCACCTGGTCGGCGTGGACCGGCGGGCGCTCGCGGGCCTTGAGGGGCATCGCGTGCCAGATGTTGTATGCCCCCTCGTAGATGAGTTCGCGGTTGCCGTGCACGTCCATGAGGTAGAGGCGGAACTTGCCGTCGCCGCCCGCCCGCTGGGCCGAGACGAGGAAATCCTCCTCCGACAGCGGGTACGGCGTCTTGTAGGCCGCGAACCGCCCGGCCGTGTGGTAATCGGCGCACTCGTGCGGATCGACCGGCGGCGTGCCGCACTCCGGCCACGGCGTCTCGCAGGTCACCTTCGTGAGGCCGTGCGGGAAGTTGAAGCCTTTCGCGGGGTCGATGATGCCGACCGAGCCCGCGAACCAGTTGTGGTGCGCCACGCCCGTGAACATCACGCGATGGCTGCCGGGGATCGGGCGCGGCTCCGCCAGGTGATCGGGCCAGACGCTCTGGTTCCCCCAGAACGTGGTCGTGCCGGTGCCGTCCGGGTGGGTGGTCCACAGGCTCTCGATCCGCCACAGGGCCTTGTCGGTGTACTCCCACCGCGAGTAGATGACGCGCCCGTCGTTCAGGAGGGCCGGGCACCAGTCGGGCTCGCTGTTCTGGCTGATGAGGTAGATGTTCCGGCCGTCGGCGTCGCACCGCGCGAGCACGTACGAATATGTATACGGCATGCACCTCACGTACGTGTTCGACCGCGTGGTGGTGAAGAGGATGTGCCCGTCGGGCAGGTAGATGGGGTCGGTGTCGTCGTACGGACCGCTCGTCAGCTGGCGGAGGCCCGTGCCGTCGACGTTGATCTCGTACAGGTGGAAGCTCTTTTCATCGTGCGGCCGGTAGCAGAAGAGGACATGCCTGGAGTCGAACGAGAGGTCCGGCCGCCAGAAGAACCCCGGCTTTTCGGGGGCGAGCTTCCGCAGCTTCCCGCCCGGTGAGAGGCCGTCGAGCACGAGCAGCCGCCCGCCCGGCACGGCCATCATCCCGTTGCGGTGGCGGGCCTGGTGCGGCCACTCGCGGCCGGCCGGGTACGGGTTGTCGATGAAGAGCGCCTGCGAGAAGTCCACGACCGGGTTTTTGAACGTGAGGCGGCGCTTCACCGCGCGCCCCGCCAGATAGAGCTGCCGCGCGGCCGCCTCGTCGGGCTTCTCGGCGAGGCGTCTCTCGAGCGTGTCGAGTGCCGCCAGGTCGGTTGCCAGGTCGGGCGTCTTTCGGTTCTTCGCCAGGCGGGCCGCCAACTCGCGCGCCCAGCGGATCTCCTCCGCGGTCCGGGCAGCGAGGGGCTTGCCCTCGGTCTGGAAGATCCAGTCGCTCTCGAGGACGGCCGCCGCCTCGGCCTCCGAGAGCGTGAGCGTGGGCGGCTCGGTCGGCGCGAGCGGCGGGGCGGGGGCGTATTCCTCGTAGATGCCCGCCGCCTGCGGGTTCTGTGCCAGCAGCGCCTTCAGGTCCGCCGGGATTTCCTTGAAGGGCTTCCACTTCTGGAGCGGCTCGCCGGCGGCGGCCTGGAGCGGCCCCTCGGACGGCCACTGGCCGCTATAGCCGCCGGCGGGCCGGCCGAGCCCCGCCATGATCGTGCAAACGCCCGTCGGCGGGTCGACGAGGACGAGCCCCGCCGTGGCCGCGTCGAGCGTGCTGTAGTCCTGCTCGTGGGTGTGGGCCGCCTCGAGGTTCGCGTAGGCGGTGAGCGTGACGTCCGCGAGCGGCTTGGCGCCCGCGTTGGTCAGGACGAACTCGACGGCTGCTGCGGCGCCCTTGGCCATGATCGCGCGGAGGCGGATCTTGAGTTGCCCGTCGGCGGTCGCCATCGTGCCGACCGCCTGGTCCGCGGCCACCGCCACGATGGGTTCCAGGACCTGCACGTTTTCCGCCGCGGCGCGGCTGCCGGCGATAGGCGTGCCCGCGCGGCGGGGGGCGCCGTCGTTGTAGTGCACGTACCACCCGAAGCGGCTGAGCTGTCCTCCCTGGGGGCCGGTCAGGCTCTGCCGCCCGCCTTCCCAGAAAAAGTGGCCGGGGCCTTCGAGGGCGAAATCGGTGACCCCATTCTTGATCCACACCGTGGGCGGAGGCTTGGCGTCGCCGCGCGGCGGAGGCTCAGGAAGGTTCGCCAACTCCCGGCGGGCCTGGTCCACGACCTTGGCGGCCTCGGCGTACGACGGGCCGTAGGCGAACAGGACCACCTCGCGGGCCGCGCGGCCGGGCTCGAGCGTCGCCAGGCGCCACGTCAGGTGCCCGTCGGCGTTGCCGGTCGATGAGAGTCCGCCCGCGAGGCAGGTGCCCGTGGGCAGCAGGATTGTGGCCAGTACCGCGATGGCGCCGAGGGCGCGCACGTGTTGCCCCTGTTTCCGTCATGTGCCACGGCTTGCTTGCCAAGCCGTGGTTGAGAATGGTCCTCTTACCCTGCGGCGTTCCGCTTCTCAGCCCGTGGCGGACCGCCGGAAGAAGAGGAAGCAACAAGGTCCAGAGTACCATGAGAACCACGGCTTGGCTAGGGCGAACGCATCTAAATTCAGGGCGAACGCATCTAAAGTTCGAAACCGCGTTTTCGCAGGCGAGGGGGCGGGCACCCGCTTTCTCGGCCCCTCATCTCGCCCGACGTTATGGCCCTTTTCGGAGTCGAAAAGGCCACAGAAAATTATGATGCGTTAGC
>JAPLML010000396.1 GCA_026387055.1 Planctomycetota bacterium
ACGCCCTTGCTCTTCGCCGACTTCTTGTTACCCTTGCTCATGGCCGTTCCTCCGTAAAGGGGTTCTTGAAGTACCACCTTCAACTCCGAGCGTATCTTATACGCTCCAGGAGGAACGGCCTACATTCAACCTAAATGGCGCTGCGGCGCCCTGGCACACCTCATTTAGCCGCCCAGCTTGCTGGGCGCGCGTCGGTGGGGCAGCCGGCGCTTACGGAAACGTGAGCTTCATCACGTACGCCTCCCAGCGTTTCCGGAAGGCGTCCATGTCCTTCTCGCCGAGAACCTTCTGGAGGGTCTTGTAGCCCGTCGGGTCCTCTTTCTGCGCCGCGGCGAAGTCGCGGTGGAACTTCACGAGGAGGCCGTTCTCCTGGAGATAGTAACATAGATATCGCGCCTGGGCGTAGTTCGGGCCCTTGGACCTGTAGAACGCGTCGTCGGACTGGCCCGTGAGGGTCTCGAACGAGACGGTCTCGCGCTTCGCGATCGCCTCCTGGAGGCCCGCCAGGCGCCAGTTCGTCCGCCCGTGGATGCGGCCCGCTTTCTCCTCGCTCTGTTCGTAGAGCGACCCCAGGCCCTCGTTGAACCACGCCGGGCACGCCGGGAAGTTCGCCCGCATGAACGGGTGGACGATCTCGTGGACGAGCGTCCCGCCGCCGGTGGCGATGTTCATGATGAGGGCCCCGTGCAGCGCCGAGTAGTAGCCGAACGGCGTGGTCGGCGAGTCGCCGAAGATCGACCGCGTGTGCTTCTCGTAGCTCGCCTTGTCCTTGAAGAGCCACACGTCGATGATCTCGGCGGGGTCCTTGCGGAAGTAGTCGGCCTTGAGCTTCCCGACGGCCCACGTGACGGTGCTCTCGGCCCGCCGCTTGACCATCGCCGCCGACTCGTCGCCGACGACCACCAGCGGCGGCGCGAGCACGATGTGGAAGCCGTCGGACGGGATCTTCCGCTTCAGATCCATCACGTGCTGGGCGAAATCGGCGGGCGTGAAGCCGTCGCCGCGCGGCGGCGGACTGGCGAGCGTCCCCGGCTCCATCGCCAGGCGGATGACCATCCACGCGTCCTTCTCGTACTTGAGGGGCCAGAGCCCGAGGAACTCCGCCCGCTTCATCCGCCGCTGCGCGCCGCCGGCATCGGCGGGCTCGTGGTACATGACCTCGTCGGCCTTGCGTTCGTAGCCGAGGATGAGACGGAAGTGCTCGGTCGTCTTCGGCTGGTCGTTGTAACGCATGCACACGATCGACGCGATGCCGCGCGCGAGGTCCGCGTGCAGGGCCGCCCACTGCGCCTCCATCTCGTCGGCCGCCTTGGCTGCCGCGACCTTGTGCCAGACGGGGCCGACCTTGAAGCCGATCCGCTTGAGGACCGCGGCAAGCTCGGCCGTCCGGCATCCGCGGCCGAGGGCCGGGTCGACGCCGGCCAGATTGAACACGTCGTCCTGGCTGAACCGCCGGCCGAGCCGCGCGAGGGCCATCTCGGCGCACGCCTCACCGCAGAAATCGGGCTTCTGTTTGATGTGCGGGACGGCCTTGATGAGGGCATCGGCGTAGGCCGGCGCGGGCGGGGCGGGCGCCGCTGGGGCGCCGCACCGGCTGCCCGCCACCACGAGCATCGTCAAC
>JAPLML010000621.1 GCA_026387055.1 Planctomycetota bacterium
GGCCCAGAATGGCTAAAGGGCACAGGCAACTTGGGACGACATAAGCCACGGGACACGGTGTTGCTCCGTCGCCCCGCCAAGGAGAGTGTCATGGAATTCCGACAAGAAACCGTGGGCACGCTGGAACCGGCCGCTTCGGTCGCTCCTGAGACTCCGAAGTCGCGTACCCCAAAGGACTTCCGAATGGACCCGCAGACGCTTCTGAAGCAATGGCACATGGGGGTGCGCATCTACAGCATCGCGCATATCCGGGCCGCCGCCGGTTGCGAGAAGAACGGACGGTGGCTGGGCATCCTGGTGGTGGTCTGCACGTCGGTGATTGCCGCCTCCTTCCTCTTCGGCCTGAGCGACTCACCGGCCTCTCCCGTCAGGACGGTCGTGGCGCTGCTGAGCCTCGCGACGGCCGTGCTCGCCGGCCTCCACACGTTCCTCAAACAGCCGGAAACGGCGGAAAAGCACAGGGCGGCGGCCGTCAACTACGATCAGGCGCGACGCGAGCTCGAACAGGTCTGGGCCTTTCCCCCGGAACCCGAGGTGTTCCGGCAGTTCGTAAAGACCTTCCTGGAGCGCTGGGTCTCGCTGGACCGCCAATCGCCGACCCTGGCCCCGCGGTTCTATGACAGCGCCGCCAAGATGCTCCGGGAAGGCGCAGAAGACGAGTGGGAAGTGCCGGTGCCCCCCGCCGCCAGCGAGACCCCGTAGTAGTCCGTCACACTTGTTCGTGTGAGTGCAACTGGGTAGCGCGGCGGGCAAGACTGCCCACCGCGCTTACCTTACCGACAGTCTCAATTGTGATGGACCCGTAGGCCTGCGTCCCCTGTCAATCCACGGGCGCCCTGCTTTCGCGCCTCTGCGAAGGCAGGGTCAACCTTCTTCGAAAGCGCATGCCTTCGCCACAGCGCGAACGCATGGCACCCCTCAGATGACCGGTGATGCCGCACGAGGCGCAGGAGCGGGCAGGGGCCTCAGCGTATCCCAGGCGCACAGCACGAAGACCGCGATCCCCGTGGGCGCGCCGACCACAAGGTTCGCAATCGCGAAGGCCCACGTCATCTGACCCAGCGCGAGCCGGCTCGCCGTGGCCGTGACCGCCAGCACCCCCGCCAGCGCGAGCCACAGTTTCCACGAGGACCGCTCGGGCGGGTCCTGGAGTTCGGCGATCGACGCGGGGCGCGGCCGCCGCAGGCTCAGCCCAAGGCCGGCGATGAACACGCCGTACAGCAGCCAGACGCTCGCCTGCGGACCCAGCCCGGGCAGGGCTTCCCGGCGAAGCAGCACGCCCAGCCCGATGTACATCAGGCCCAGGCAGATGCACAGGAGAACCATCTCGCGCTTCGTGGGCAGGAGTTCGGGCAGCGCCATCCGGACGCCGCGCGTTGCCCACCTCCAAAGCAGCACCAGTCCGAACAACACCCCCGCCGACGCGACGGCCGACACCAGCACGTGAACCGCCGACGGGCGCAGCGTGTGGGCGCTGCTGAGGAGAAGCCCCGCCAGCACGGCCAGGACGACGAGGACGGTCCGCGAGCGCCTCCCGAAGAGCGCCCGCTGGAGCACCTGCGGCAAGGCGCGGGCCATGTGCCGCGAGCGGCAAAGGACCGTCTCGGCCACCAACAGCGGCATGAGGAACGCCATGACCGGGTGCCACCAGAGAACGAGGATGATCGTCTCCAGCACGGCGACGCCGCCGAGGCGCACCGGCGTGGGGGACCAGTCGGGGTTCCAGAGCTGCTTGGTCATGTAGGCTTCGTAGAGCCCGAAGAGGACGCCGGCGAAGAACAGGGCCGCCAGCCGCGGCCGCTCCCGCCAGAAGGCAATGCGCGCCAGAACAAGCAGGTGGAGCAGGTACAGCGGGCACACGACCGCGAGGCCCCACGCGTCGAAGAAGGCGAACGGCGACGATCCGATGGTCACCTCGGCGAAGAACACCGAGAGCCCGCCCAGGATCGCCCAGAACAGGAGTTTCTGAAGGGATGTCGGTCGTTGGGTCATCAGTGCCTCGGGGCCTCGTAGCTCGTCGGGTTCCTGAGCGCGGCCTGGGTGCGGCGGCGGATCTCCTTCGCCACGGCCGCCGTCCGGGGATCGGCGGCCATCGCCAGGGCGGCCTTCTGCCGGAGGATCTTGACCGCCAGGCGGCACTCGCCCACCAGCTCGTCCTGGTCGCCGCCGATGGCCACGAAGCCGGCGGTGATCTTCTTGCACTTTTCGAGGGCGTCGTCGCCCTCGTAGTCCACGAGCGTCGAGCGGAACTCCTGGACGAGCTGGGCCGCACGTTCCGGCGTCTGGATCTTGTCCTTCCTTCTCTCCACGGCGGCGTCGATGCGGCGGATGATCGTCTCCATCTCCGAGAGGACGCCGGCCAGCTCGGGCCGGGCCTTCTTCTGCCCGTCGAGCCAGGCGAGCGTCTCGCGGCCGAAGGTTGCGTAGCCTTCGATCCGCGTGCGGATATGCTGCATGAACGCCAGCACGTCGCTCAGGGCCTGCTCGACCTCGGCCCTCCGCGGCTTCTGCTCCTTTTTTGTATAGATGTCATTCAGCTTGCCTCGCGTGTAACAGGTCGGCCTGCCTTCGGCCTGCTTCTTCTGCCCCTCGACGTCCAGGATGTACTCGCACGGCCCGACGCCGAGGGTGGCCCGCACCACGTCCACGAAGGTGAAGGCCGTCAGCGGCGTGGCGGGCACGCGGTTGATGGGGTACAAGAGGGCCGGCCCCTGGAACTTGCCCGGCTTCTTCAGCGGCTGAAGGAACCCCCGGCCCTCCTTGTCGATCCAGCAGGGGTACTGGAACGAGCCCAGCACCGTGGTCCAGCGCTTGCGGTCGGGCTTCATCCAGTCGGGGGTGCCGTAGGCGTCGGACTGGCCGAACCAGTCGGGCTTCACGTAGGCGCCGTCGGGACGCTGGACGAGCATGTCCCAACTGTCGGTCAGGCCGTCGTCCTGCCGCCAATCCATCCGCCACTGGGCGGCATAGGGCGCCTTCCATTCCAGGGGGATCACGCGGTCGGCATCCGCCTTGCTCACGTGGTGCGAGTGCCACAGGCCGGGGCCTTCGAGCACGGCCACGTACACGTTGCCTTTCTTGCCGTAAGGGATTTCCG
>JAPLML010000536.1 GCA_026387055.1 Planctomycetota bacterium
GCCGCGGACCACCTTCTCGGCCGCGAGCCACTCGTTGATCTGTAGCGTGGCCGGGTCGCCGGTGCGCAGGAGGCTGTTGGCTGCGCCGACGTTGACGCCGCCGATCGTGGCGCCGAAGGTCGGCGTCGCCAGGCCCCACGTGCCGTCGGGCCGCCGGGCGATCGAGCGGTCGGCCAGTTGGATGCCGAAGACGACCGAGTCGGCCAGCCCGCCGCCCAGGGCCGGGCTCTCATAGAGGTACAGGTCGTCGCCGTCCGCCTTCAGGCCGAAGCCGATGTGGATGCCCGGCGCGGCACTCAGGGCGTCGGCGTAAACGACAAGATACCCGCCCTGGGGAATCGTCGTGCCGGCCGGGAAGACGTACTTGCGCGGCAGGTCGGCGTTGTCCGTCAGGCTCCAATCGGAGAGGTTGATGGTCCCCTGCCCGTCATTGTAGAGCTCGATGACGTCGGGCAGCGTGCCGGAGTGGTTGACCGCCGCCAGGTTGTCGGCCAGGACCTCGTTCAGGCGGACGTGTGCCGGCAGGGCCGTGTTGACCGTCCAGGTGACGGAGGTGGGCTGGGCGGCGTCTTGCCACACGCCCATCGAGTTCTTCCTGATGACGTCCACGGTGTGCACGCCGTTGGAGAGCCCGGCGAGCTGAATGTTCTGCGGCTTGCGGCAGAAGATGTCGAGGTGGGTGGGATCGGTGATGTCCACCGCCGCCGAGATCGTGTAGCTGAAGGTGTTGGCCGCGACGCCGAAGATCGCGAAACGGCCGTTGTAGACTTCGCGGTCGACGCCTTCGATCTCGATCACGTCGCCGTTCGAGTAACCGTGACCGGCGACCGTGACCGTGACGGTGGTGCCGCTGCGCGAGATCGCGGTGACCTGCTTGATCTGGGCGAGCTCGGCGCTCCACGCACCGCCGTCCAGGCGGTACTTGTAGCCATTGATATCAAGACCGGCGACGGTCAGCGTGGCACTGGTGAGGAAGGTCGGCGATGCCGGCACGCCGGCCACCGACGCCGTCGTGGGGCCAAAGGGCCCCATGTCCACGCCGTTAAAGCCCGTGCCGCGCGCCGGCGACGTGGGGCGCAGGTGGAAGTCGGGCACGCCGTAGTCGGTGAGGTAGGACTGGGTCGCCGCGAAGCCCTCGAAGCCCGTGGAGAACCGCTTGATCGTCGGGTTGAGGGTGAAGGTCTTGCTCGTGTCGACGAACTGCGGATCGGCGTCGATGTTGCCGGTTCCGTACTGGAAGAACTGCGAATCCATGATCGAGTTGTTCACGGTTATCTGGGTGTGGCCGTCGGGCAGATCGTTGTTGACATACACGAACGTGCCGCTGCCGGCCGCATCGTCCTCGGCCTGGTTGTTCCAGAAGATGGAGCTCTCGATGTAAATCTGGCGCCCGGGCCCGGAGTCGCTCCGCCAAGGCTCGTCGAAGATGATGGCGCCGCGGTTGGCCACGAAGATGTTATTGTAGACCTGCGAATACGCGCCCGTCTTCGACAGGAGGCCGTAGTCATTGGCGTAGAAGATGTTCCCGACCACGGTCAGGTGCTGGGAATGGAGGTTGTCGCTCGATCCGCCGGGGCCCGTGGTCACGGCCGCGGAGGCGCTGCGGGCCGGGTTCCCGATGTTGGCGCGGGTGAAGAAGTTGCCCTCGATGTGGGTGTCGGTCTCGTTGTCGTCGACGATGTCGTCGCCGCCGCCCGTGAAGACATTGTTGAGGATCTGGGCCACCGGCCCGCCCTTGCGGCTGACGCCGTTGATGTGGATGATGTCGTTGTCGCCGGTGCAGGTGCCGAAGAGGTTCGAGTCCACGATGAACCAGCCGCCCACCGGCATCCGCTCGACCTTCATGATGTAGTGCGCCCCCACGTCGCCCATGACGGAGTTGCGGAGCGTGAACTGCGGGTCGTAGATTTCGAACGTCTGCGTGCTGTTGTTCAGGAACGTGGCGTGGTCCACGAGAAGCTGCGAGGCGCTGAGGTAAAGCACGTTGCCGCGGTTGTCGGAATACTCAATGTCCGCATAGGCCAAAACGTTGGGCTGAGACGTGTTCGTAAACTGGAACCCCGCACCCGCGTTCGTCGTGCCCGGCTGGCGCGTGATGCGGATGCGCTGGTACTCCGTGCCCTGGGCCACCAGCTTGCCGTTGACGATGAAGCCGGCGGCGCTCCCGAGGTAGACGCTGGTGCCGGGCTGGATGGTCAGCGTGGCGCCGGCCGCGATGGTCACGTTCCCGGTGACCGTGTAGGGGCCGCTGGCGGGGGACCAGACGGTGTTGGCGGAGATCGTGCCGCCGGCCACGGTCGTGCCCGCGCCGGTGTCTCGCCACACGTCGATGGTCGAGCGATCGATCTCCATGCCGTCAGAGTCGAACGCCTGGACCACGAGGCGGTTGATGCCGGGGTTCAGGGCGATGCCGGCGGCCGACCAGGAAGCGCTCCACTGGGTCCAGGTCGCGGCCACGCCGTTGACCTTGACCGAGCGGGTGTTGATGGCGTTGGCCGTGCCCGTGAGCGAGGTGGTGGCATAGGCCGTCCGCGGGTAGCCGCTCTGGACAGTCTCGGGGCTAGTGATGGAGAGGCTCAGCGGAATCTGCGCCAGCACGTTGGTCCGGCGCGTGGCCGCGTAGTTCTTCATGTTCTGGATGGTGTTGGGGTCCACCCAGCCACCCAGGAGTTGGTCCAGCAGCGGGTTGAGATCGTCGGCCGAGAACACCGTGTCGGCCAGGTCCTTCAAGGCCGCGTAATAGCGCGGCGCGAAGTCGGGGAACTTCATGAACCGGTTGAGGGCCGCGATGTTCGTGGCCTGCCAGATGGGCCGGGCCAGATCGCACCCGCCGCCCTGCCCCAGCACGGTATCCATGTCGTGGGTCAGGACCTGGAAGCGGGGGTCCTGCACACCGCAGTACATGGAGTAGTCGTCGCCGATGCCGGTGCCAAGGGTGGTCTCGCCGTTGCCGATGAGCGAGGTGGCGGCCAGGTACGTCATCCACTCGTCGACGTTGACGACCTGGCTGACGGCCTGGACGTACTGGGCGTCGGGCGTGTTATTCAGCGTCTTGACGAGGTTGATGAGGTCGGTCCAATCGTCCTGGGCGCTGTTGGTCTGCTTGGTGTACGCGGCCGCACTGCCCGTCGGCCCCGTGGGGGAATAGACCTGGCGGTACAGGGCCGGGGCGTCGCCGAGATAGCGGAGGTTGGCGCCGCCGTTGCTCAGGCTGATGCCGTCGAAGGCCCAAACGCCCTTGTAGACGTTCCCCTGCGGATCCTCGGGGAAGTGCTCGTCGGCCCACTCGCTCCCGTAGGGCTCCATCCGGTAGTAGGACCCGAACTGCGGCGACCCGGCGCTGGCCAGGTTGCTGCCGTTGACGCGCATCTGCACCGGCGCGCCGTAGTGGGCGGGAAGGCCGGCCATGGCGAACAGCGCGTTGCCGACCGTCTGGGACTCGGTGTACTGGGTGTTGAACTCGAGGCGCGTGCGGTCGTTCAGGGGATGGTCGTGCGGGATGTTGACCTGGAGGTTGTGCGGATTTGAGGCCCGCGTGCCGGCCCCGCGGTTGCGGATGGCGCAGGTGTAGCGGATCTCCGGCTCCGTCCCGTCCATGGCGATGAACGAGCCGTTCATCTGCGCGTCGGACCAGCGCCCGGTGCCGCTCATCAGGCTGGTCCAGTCGGCCCACTCCTTGGCGGGGATGATGAGCTTGTACATCGGCTGGTCGCCCGCGTAGACGGTATCGTCGACCTGGTAGAGCGCATTGGCGCCCTGGGTGCCCGAGCTGTCGGTGGGGGCGGGCCAGGTGCGGACGCGGTTGCCCATGTCGGTCGCCTGGACGTAGAAATCGACGATCGTCTTGTCGGCCATCGCCGACAGGATGGCCCCGTAGACACCGTCGCCGGCCAGGCCGTCGCCATGTTGGCCGTCGTCGAACATCGGCGCGGAGTTGAACGCGGTGGGGGGCGGGTTGGCGTCGAGCCGCCAGCGCAGGGTCACCGTCTTGGGGGCAGGCAGCTCATCGACGATGCGGGCCGTGATGGTGACCGGGTCGGTCGACTTCGGAACGATCGGCGTCTGCTTGACTTCGAGGATGACGGGGGCGATGTCGGCCGCCGCCATGCCGTTGGGCGCGCCCGGCGTCCCACCGTCGGCCAGGCTGGCCGACCAGTTCTGCCCGTAGGTGTTCGAGAGGGCGGGGTTGATGAGCTCGAGCGACTTGCCGCCGGCGTCGGCGCCCGTGCTCCACTTCCATCCGCGCCACCAGGACGGCTGGCCGGGATACACGTCGCCGATGCGGCGCTGGGCCCAGTCGCCCTCGTTCGAGTAGGAGACGAAGTCCATCCGCTGGCCAAGGGGGTCTTCCAGCTCGACGTCCTCCCCGGAGTTGGCCAGCTGGCCCGTCCACCCGCCCACAACCTTGGCGTGGTCCACGCCGGGATACTTCGCGGCAAAGGCGGCGGGGTCGGCCGCCACCACCAGGTACTGCCCCGCCCCGATCGTGACGTCGGGGAACGTAAACGCGACGCCCTGCGTGAACTCCCAGTCCGTCAGGCTGACCGCAGCGGCGCCCTTGTTGTAGAGCTCGATGTACTCGAGGCGAGTGTCCTCGGCCACGTAACCCGCGTACCCGGGCTCGCCCATGCCGGGGTGATACATGATTTCATTGATGAGAACCGTGCCGGTGTCGAGGAGGAGTCGCGGCTCCATCGGCTCAAAGAAGGGAGCGCGCGGTTCCTGCGGACCCTCGGCCGGAGATCCCGGCCGGCGTGCCGCGCCGCTGCCCCCCCTGCCCTTCAGGGTCGACGAGACTCCACGCACCGACTTGCCCATCCTGCGGTCGTCATGTGACACTTGTGCGGCCTTCCTTTCTCAAACCCCCTTCGACCCCCTTCGCACCCACCCAGGTGCGCGATACTGTGTCTTGCACCGATAGTCCGTCAGACCTTTTCCTATGGGTGTCCTTCGCAAAGGCGCGAAAGTATTGCACCCACAAAATCAAGCGTGACGGACTACCAGAGCGGCACCTCGAGGGCCGCCAGGGCCAGGAGGTCCACTCCACCATCCGGCTCCAGAACCGGGTCGGCCGAGGCCGCCGAGGCGGCGCCCGAGGCGCTCGACGCCAGAGGCACGCCGGCCGCCAGCACCGGTTCCAGGGTGAGGCCGGCCCCAAGGTCCTCGCTCGGCGGCGCAATCGGCGCCGCCGTCGCCGCCGCTGGGGCGGCAGTGGAAAGCACTCCCCCGTTCACGGATTCAGGCGATGCGGCGCCCGCCCCCACCTCGGAAGCCATCGCCAGAGCATCCACGTCGGGCGCCGGGGGCGTCGGCGCATCGCCGAGCACCGGCACGACCGGCTCGGGGCTCCCGGCCGCCAGCGGCCCAGGCTCGCCTTCGCCCAGCGGGCCCGGATTCGGCAGGGCGGAGAGTCGCACGTCGACTGCGGCCGCCGCCTGGTAGGCCGACAAGAAGCCGTCGATGTCGGCCGGCGTGACGAGCCCGTCCGGCGCCGCGGCGCCGAAGCCGGCGCCGCGGAAGTCGGCGTCCAGGTCGGCCGCCCCGAACTGCGCCATGAAGCCATCGATATCTTCCGGGGTGATCTGGCCGTCCGGCGTCTGGACCCCGCCCACGGAGGCGAAATCGCCGCGCAGGCTGCCCAGGTAGAACACCGTGCTCCCGCCCGGCGTCCCGTTGCCGGTGGGAAGGTCCGTGGCGGCGTTGTAGACGTAGGTGCGTCCGCTGCCACCGGCCTTCGGCTCGCCGTCCAGGAGGTTCCCCTGGAGGTCCTTCAGCGTGCCGTTGCCCTTGAGGGTCACCTTCGCCCAC
Organism: Planctomycetota bacterium; assembly: GCA_026387055.1. Classification (GTDB taxonomy): domain Bacteria; phylum Planctomycetota; class Phycisphaerae; order FEN-1346; family FEN-1346; genus JAPLML01. The sequence goes on from JAPLML010000536.1 coordinate 5,809, forward strand.
GTGTCGACGGCCGACCCCGCCGCCAGGTTGATCGTCATCGTCTTCGTGCCGGTGCCGTCCACGCTCGACGGCAGGAGCGTGCCCGTGACCGTCTCGGTGTTCCCGCTGAACGTCACCTTCTGCACGAGGACGTCGTCAGCGGCAAAGGTCATCGGCTGGCTGAACGTGACCGTGATGACATGGACCCCCAGAACGCCGGAAACGATCTCGCTCACGCCTCGCGCATGCGGGTTGCCGAACGTGATCGCGGCCACCTCCGACAAGTCCGGCAGGTCGTTGTCGACAATCGTAACGGTAGCGGCGGCCGGCTCGCCGACGGCGTACGTCCGGTCGGGCACGAGCGTCAGGATGACCGTCTCGGAGGGCTCGATCCGGGTATCGTTCACGGGCATGACGTCCACCGTGACCTGCGGCGCGCCCGCCGGGATCAGGGCTGTGCCCGTCAGGTACTGCTGCATGTCGTCGGTCCTGGCGGTTCCCGTCACCGTGTAGTACACGGCGAGGGCCTGGGCGGTGCTGCCGGTGCGGGTGATCGTGAACGTGCCCTTGTCGGGCCCGGCTTCAGAAGCATTCGGGTCGGTAGCGACGATGCTCACGGTGTTGGTCGGCGTTGCCGCGTACGCGGTCAGGCGGCTGCCCGGGATCGGCTCTTCGATGGTGAGGTTCGGGAGCTGCCAGCGGACGCAGAGGTTGTCTCCGCCGCCGCCCTCTTTCTGGAGGGCCTCGATATAGTAGCGCTGGCCAGCCTGGAGGGTGATGATGCCGTAGGCGCTGGCGGAGCTCTGGTTGGCCTCGATCGTCCATTCGCGCGGGCCGGTCCAGCCCGACACGTACGCGATGCGGCGCTTCGTGGCGGGATCATCGTTCGTGCTCAGCCAGAGCTCGGAGTTATCATCGCTGGCGATCCAGAAGACGTAGTCCCCGGTGGCCGGGGCCGTGACATAGGCCCGCATGCGCGTCCCGTAGCCGTCGGCCCAGTCCCTCGGCGCCTCGAAAGACGTGGGGTAGTCGCTGCCCGAGGGGTTGTTCGGGAAGTTGGGGTTGTTCGTCAGGTCCGAGACCGCGTTGCCTGTGCCGATGCCCAGCCACCACTCGCGCAGGACGTTGCCCTGGGCCGCCGGGCCGATGTACGTGAACGCCCCAAACGCGCCGGGCCGGATCTGGTGGCCCGACTTGCCCAGGACGTTCGCCACCGCCACGGTGTACGTCGTGCCCTGCGTCATGGGCGTGGCCAGCGTCAACCACACGGTCTTCTGGTCCGGCAGCATGGCCGCGCCCGTCACGGTCACCGGCTGGTTGACCGGGTAAGTCACCTGGTAGTTCACCAGGTCCTGGACGGAATCGCGGTCCATCTCCTCGGTGAACACCACGGCCACGGTGGCGGCGTCCTGGGCCTTGGCCGAGGACACGGTCGGCCGCGAGGTGTCATAGAGGTTCTTGGTAGGGATGATCTGCTTGGACGTGCTGGAGCTGGACCACATCAGGATCGCCGTCGCCGGTCCGCCTCCCTGGAAGAAATCCATCCGGATGTCGTAGTTCTGACCGGCAACCAGACTGATGGAGCCGGAGAACTCCTGGTCCCCGTGGGAAGTCGGATCATTGATGAGTTGCTGGCTGTTGACCCACAGGCTGACCCCGTCGTCGGTCACGGTGTAGAAGGTATAGGTTTCCGAATAGGCCGGCTTGACCGAGCCGGTCCATCGGACGGCAAGGCTGCTCGAGGCCACCCCCGGCGCCACCGGCGTTGCGCCGTCCCAGTGGAAGTTGACCGACGGATCGATGCGGGTCAGCCTGAGGTTGGCCGGGTCGAACATGTTGCCCTGGTCGGTCCAGTTAAAGTACTGGGCCTTCAGGCCCTTGCCGGAGTCATTGTAGTTGAAGGCGACCTGCGTGTCGGCGGCGATCTCGATCCCCGCCGCGTTCTGCACGTGGTTGATCGAGAGCGTGTAGAGCACGCCTTCCGAGAGATTGGTCGTCGTGAGGACCACGGAGCGGTTGTTCAGCCCGTCGCTGACGCCCGTGACCGTGACGCCGTTGTCCAGCACGTAGTTGAGCGCGTTGTGCGACGAGATCGGGTCGATCGCTTCGTTGAAGGTCACGTGACAAGAGTTCGGGATGCCGTCGGTGGTCTTGACGGTCTCGAGGCGCGGCGGCGTGACATCGGTCGAGCCGTTCGTCCGGCCGGGGGTCCCCTCGTTCGGCCCCGCGTACCAGTTGGCGACGTCGTTGCCGTAGGCAGCCGCCACGGAGCGCTGGAGCGACGGCCCAAAGCCATCGGCCTGCACCGGCCACGGCGCCACCGGGTGATACTCCACCCGGTCCACCAGGTAGTACGGCACCTGGTGCGGCGGCTCCGGGTCGGGCTCGCCCGGCCGCTGCAGACGGATGGTCTCGCCGGCGTTGTTCAAGCGGCCCGTGTAAGGTCCCAGGACTTGAACCTCCGCCGGCACGCCGTACTTCGCCCGGAAGGCGGCGGCGTCGGTGTTCACGAGCAGCAGGTAGCCGCCCGCGGGGATCGAGAGGCCCGTGGCGAAGGTGTAGCTGACGCCGCCGGTGACGTGCCACGTGTTGGCCGGATAGTCGGGGTCGTAGAGCGGGACCGCCGCCCCGGTGATGTTCTGAAGCTCGACGAACTCGTCGGCGTCGTCCGCCGGATGGTACATCACCTCACTCAGGACGATCGGGCCGATCTTCGGGTAGGCGTTCTCGACGCCCGGCGTCGGGGAATTCTCGGCCACGAAGTCGCTCTTGCCGTTGCTCTTGACGTAGCGCGTGAAGGCGACCTCGCGGTCCGAGTCGTCGAACTCCTGAACCTCGCGGTAGCCCAGCAGATTGTCGCCGGCATCGGCGGCCGTCAGGTAGACCGTCCCGCCGTATTCGCCGAAGCCGATGGGGTTGCGGTAACCGGGGTCGGCGGGATTGCCGAAGTTGTCGCGCTCGGTCAGCAGGAGGAACTGCCCGGCCGGGATCGGGGGGACCGAGCCGATGCGGTACTTCCGCAGGTTGTTGATATCGTTGCTCAGGTACCAGCCGCTGACGTTGATCGGGCCGCCGCTGACGTTCTTCAGTTCCACCCAGTCGCGGCGGGGATCGGCGTCGGTGTGGGCCAGGAGTTCGTTGATGACGACCGAGTGGGGCGCCATGCCAACGTTATCAGCGCCGGGCGTGCCGCCGACGTTCTGGCTCAGCCACCAGCTTTCCTTGTCGCCCCAGGTGGCGCGGTCGGCCAGCGGATCGAGGAGGCTCAGGGAGAACCCTTCGCCGTTGGAGGCCGGGTACCAGGCCGGGCTGTAGCTGAAGTCCAGGATCGGCTCGCCGAACTTGCCTGCCAGCTCGATGCGCTCGCCGCCGTTGTTCAGATTACTGTTCAACCATTGGCCCGCCAGGGGAATGGCGTCGCCGTAGCGCGACCGGAACGCCAGTTCGCTGGCCACCACAACGGTGTAGCCGCCCGCGGGCAGCGTCATGTCCGGGAACGTGAAGTCGACACCGTTCGTGAACTGCAACCCGCCCAGGTTGAGCGGCGCGGCGCCGATGTTCTTGAGCTCGATGAACTCGAAGTCCTGGGCCCCGTACGAGCTGCCGACCGGCGGGACGGCCGGGTTGTACATCAGCTCGGTGATCCGCAGCGACGGCGGCGTGGGGATCAGGAACACCGCGTCGTGCACCGCGCTCCACAGCGCCCCGTTCTTCACGCGGGCCCGGACCATGCGGCTGTCGTTGAGGGTGATGGCCCCGCTGTAGATGAGGGCGTTGCCCGAAATCCCGCCGCCCGGCAGGCGCGGATCCGACCCATCCGCGGTGTAGTAGATCGTGCCGGCCGCGTTGGGGTTCGAGATCACAAGCTGGAACCCCGGTTGGATGGCGCCGCCGTTCTGGCTGAAGTCGGGCGCTTCGGCGTTGGCGGCGAGGAGCGGGTACATGCCGGCGTTGCGGAGGTTGTTGAGCTCGACGCCCGAGCGCGTTGGGAAATACGTATTGAGCTCCCAGTCGCGCCGCGGGGCCCAGTCGGTGTTGCGGGCCAGGGGCGGCTCCCGCGCCATGTCGCCCCAGCGGGCGGACTCGGCGACGATCGCCCCGTCAATCATGTCCGAGAGCACCTGGTACCGCGCCTTCGCCACGTCCGGCGTGAGCGGCCCGCCGTTGAAGTAGAGCTTGTAGATGTGGTCCATGAGGAGGACCTGGAAGTCGGGATTGGCCCGGAGCTGCTGGAAGAGGCGGGTGGGCTGCCGTTGCGGTTCCGGGCGGCGTACCAGTTGTGCCAGTCCCAGTCCCAGTTGCCGCCGTAGAAGTTCATCAGAACGTAGTCGATGAGCGAGGGCACGTCCAGGTATTGCCGGATGAGCTGGTAGTTCGCGTCGCCGGCCAGGGCGTTGGGGTCGTAGGCCCCGCCATTGATATTGCCGGTGTTGGCCAGGTTGAACATCTCGCCCCAGGCGACGCCGTCGCCGTTGATCCAGTCGTTGTGCAGGGCGTCGTAGTCTTCCTTCGCGCCGCCGAGGTAGGAGGCCGCGAACGACGCGTCGGGCCGCTACGCGGGGTTGTAGAGCCCCCAGTAAAGGCCGTTGATGAACAGATGGACGTACGTGCCATGCGACGCCAGCCCGCCCATGTCCAACTGCGCCCGCCGCGACCACTCGTCGACCATGTACTGGGCCGAGGAACCGCCCCAGACCCACGCGTCGTTGAAGTTGGCCCGCAGGATGATGCTGTCGAACTCCTTCATCGGCGAGTCGTCGAACAGTGGAAAATGCAGCTTGGTGTCGCCGTACTGGTCCTTGAACAGGATCCGGAACGAGTGCTTGCGGAACGGCGTGTCGCGGCCGACGCCGCCGTAGATGCGGATGCCTGCGTCCTGCTGGAACCCCTTCGTGCCGTCCGGGTAGATCAGCTCCAGCGACCCCGGCATCTCCAGCTTGTCGGTCCAGGTGTTGGAGTACAGGCCGCCCGGGCCAAACATGTTGTCCATGGTCGTCACGATCGACATGGTCGGGAGCGACTTCAGGTCGTCCAGGATCTCGGCGGAGTACGCCGGGTCGTTGACGACGTTCGGATCCATCTCGTAGTCGGCGGCGAACGGGGTGCCGTTGTACAAGCCCCAGGTGGTCGGGAACCCCTCCGGATCGTTCGGCTGCGTGAGCACGCTGCCCAGGAAGATGTAGGTCTGGGTATCGACGTTGCTCGGCTCGTAGCCGGTCTTGAACCCCGCCGCCCGCAGGATCGTGGTGGCCGTGATGGGGATCGGGCCCGCGTAGACCGTGCCCGTCGTGGCCGTCGGCAAACTGCCGTCGGTGGTGTAGCGGATCGTGGCGTCCGGCGTCGACGTCGTGATCGCCAGGTCGAACGGGGCGTCGTAGAAACCGCGGTCGTGGTCGAATTTCGTGTCGGCCACCAAGGCGTAGTAGTTGATCAGGTTGGCGGCGCGGGGGCTCCCCGTCGCGAAGTAATGCAGCCCCAGCCCCAGGTAGTCGACGTCCACCAGTTCCGGCAGCACGAGGAAATCGGTGTCGCCCGCCCCGTAATTAAGCCCCTGGATCGCCAGCACGTTCTGGCCGACCCTGAGCAGGTTCAGCCGCGAGGAGACGTCGATCTCCTCGTACACGAGGGCGGCGGACTTGGCGTGTTCGGCGGTGGCGGAGGAATTCCAGAGAGGCGACCCCGGCGCGTTCCGCCACGCCACCTTCACGCCGTTCAGGTACGCCACGAACCCGTCGTCGTACTTCATCTTCAGCGTCAGCGAGTTGTACTGCGTGAGGTCCGTCAGGGTGAACGGGACACGGACGTAAGCCGACGCGTTGACGCCCTTCATCGCCGTTTCGATATTCGTCTGAATAACGCTGGCGTACGTGCCGACGCCACCGCTCGCCACGGGCAGGCTCTCCACCGCCAGGCCGCCGTTGGCCGTGTCGCCCACGAGCTTGTAGTCGGTGTAGTTGAACGCCCGGTAGTCGCCCGGCGCGGCGAAGAGTTCGACCTCCGCCCCGCCAGTGCCCTGGAACCAGACGAACCGGACCGGGTACCGCCCGGCGGCCGGGAAGTTGAACGTGCCCCACGTATCGCCCGGACCGCGGCTGGCCTGGTAGTCCAGGACGTTCGAGCCGGCGGGCGTGCTGGCGTTCGTCACCCAGGTGGTCGTGGCGCCGGTGATGGTCAGGCCGAAGCCGTCGTCGCTGCTCACGCCGAACGTGTAGAGCCCCGCCGAGGGGACGACGATCCAGCCCGTCGCCTCCGAGACGATGTTCTCCCAGTAGGTGTACGGCGGGGTGACGCCGGGGAGGTTGCGGCCGCTGCCGAAATGGGCGTCGTCGCCGTTGTTCAAATAATTGACGTATGGAGCATTTTCGGTGTAAACGGTCTGGTCGCGCCGCTTCATGGGCGTCGTGATGACGCTCTCGGCCTCGGCCAGGGTCGAAACGTAGAAGTTCCCCATGTAATCGCGGACGGCGAACCCCGGGACGACCGACTCGTACCCCACGCCCGTGTTGCCGCGCAGCGTCCACGACGAATCGTTGAAGCTCCAGTTGGTCCACGTCAGCCCCAGCGCGCTCGTCGGAGGGACGTACGCGGCCGCCGGAACGTTCGGACCCACCAGCGTCTTCGTCAGGATGTCCTGGCCATAGCCGTACGAGATGTCCTCATACTGCTGGGGGTACTGCGGGCTGAACTCCGACGCGATCGTGTGGCCGTCGGGCTCCACCAGCGCCAGGTACTCGCCCCCGGCGTCCAGTTTGAAGTTCGTGTGGAGTTCCGCACCGGTCGTGATGTTCTTGTCGGAAGCGAACACCACCACGTACCCCCCGGCGGGCACGTTCACCGAGGGAAACCGCCACTTGGTAAGGTTGGCGGCTGAGTCGGTCAGGTAGTAGCCGTTCAGGTTGGCGGCCGTCAGACCGCTGTTATTGATCTCGATCCAGTCTGAAAACGCGCCGTCCTTGTCCGCCAGCGTCTTGGTATTATCCGCCATGAACTCCGTAATGGAGAACGTGCTCGCAAGGAGCAGCCTGGGCTCCATGGCTTCCATGACGGGCAAACCCTGGCTTGACTGCGCAGGTCTGTGACGCATCACTCGCCCCTATGATCGCAACCAGCCCCCTCAAGGCACATTGGCACAACGCCAACCCTATGCATGAACAGGGCGGTTTCCGGCAGGTAGAAAATCTCCCAATCTATCATATTATACACCACTTCCCATCGAATCCGCAGGGCAGATCGAACAAAACTCAAGGATTTCTTCGGGCATCTGGGGCCGGTGCGTTGTGTTACTGCGGGGGCGACCACACTCTTGCTAAGGCGTGGTTTGCCGTCTGTCAAACTCGCCGGAGAAAGGGACCGTACCTTCGGGCCTCTCTGCGTTCAGGTTGCCAGGGGCACATCGAGGGCAGGCAGCGCCAGGAGGTCCACGATCCCGCCATCGGGTGAGAGAGCCGGGTCGGCCGTAGCCGAGGCATCCGCCGCGGCGGCTGTTGACGCCAACGGCACATCCGTCGCCGCTCCCACCACAAGGATGGCCCCCGCCCCATCGGGCACAGACAGTAGAGACGCGGGCGATGCGGTGGCCCACGTGGCATCGGTCGGCGCCGCGCCGGCGGCCGATGGCACGGGCGCATCGGTCGCGGCCACCGCAACGGCCGTCGCCAGAACGTCCACCTCCGCGCTCGGCGGCGCTGAGTATCCGTCCAAGGCCACAGGGCCGTCGAGAGCCTCTCTTTGAGCCCGAGCGCGAGAGCCGAGGGCCGGCTCGAGCGACTCAGGCTCGCTCGCCGCCAGCGGCCCGGGCTCGCCGGCGCCCAGCGGCCCGGGGGCCGGAAGCGCGGCCAGCCGCCGGCCCTCCGCCACCGCCGCCTGGTAGACCGACATGAAACCACCTGGCCGTCCGGCCCGCCGGCGGCGAAACCGACCCCGCGGAAGTCGGCGTCCTTGTCGGCCGCCTGGTACTTCGCGGCGAAGGCGGCGACATCGTCGTCGGCGACCTGGCCATCGGGCGTCGGGGCCCCGCCCACGGAGGCGAAGTCGCCGCGCAGGCTGCCCACGTAGAAGATGGCGTCGCCGCCCTCGATGCCGTTGCCGGTGGGGAGGTCGGACGCCGCGTAGAGGTACGTCCGGCCGGTGCCGGCGGCCCTCGGCTCGCCGTCCAGCCTGAAGCGGTAGCCCGCGGCGCCCTGGAGCGTCCCGCTCCCCTTGAGCGTCACCTTCACCCACGTATCGACCACCGAGCCCCGGTCAAAGCCGATCGTCATGGCGCTCGTGCCGCAGCCGGCCAGGCTCGACGGCGAAAGCGTCGCTGTCACGGTCTCGGAGTTGCCGTTGAACGTCACGGCCTCCACGAGCACGTCCTCGGGGGCGAACGTCACGGCCTTGCTGAAGGTCGCCTTGATGGACTGGACGCCCCCCCCGCCGGGGTCGATGGCGCTCGCGGCGCGGCCGGCCACGTCGTTCAGCATTACGCTCGACACGTAAACCGGCCGGTCCACGAGGATCGACACGGTCGTCTCGGCGCTGTCGACCCAGCCGTTGGAGGCCTTGTAGCTGAAGGTGTCGTCGGGGTGTACGTGAACGACCCGTCGGCCCGGAGCGCGACGGACCCGTGCGAGGCCCGGCGGCGCAGGACCGCGCTCAGCGGAAGGCCGTTCGGGTCCACGTCGTTCGCCAGCACGCCGGGGGCGGCCACGTTGAGGGGCGTGCCCGCCGGCGTCAGGTAACTCTCGGGCTGGGCGATGGCCGGCACGGCGATGTTAAAGAGGCGGCTCGTGGGGATGACCTGCTTGAAGATGTGCGGGCTGGACCAGGACAGCTTCGCCGAGGCCGCGCCGGTGCCATCGTAGTACTCCATCTTGATATCATACTTCGTCCCGGCCACGAGCGCGATCGTGCCCGAATCCTCGGCCGCCGCGTGGGCCGTCCAGTGGTCGATCAGGAGCTGGCCGTTGACCCACAGCCGCACCCCCTCGTCGGTCCACGTGTAGAAGGTGTAGGTCTCGGAGTACTGGGGCTTGATCTTGCCGCTCCAGCGGACGGAGAACTGGTCGGCCAGCAGCAGCACGTCCGGCGCGGCGGTGCCCCAGTCGAAGTCCACCACGGCGTCGAGGCGCGACAGTTTCAGATTCGTCCAATCGATGTTGCCGGGGGTGTACTGGTAGTACTGGCCCCACAAGCCCGTGCCGGTCTGGTTGTAGGTGAACGAGCGCCGCGCGTCGGGCAGGATCTCGATCCCGGCCGCGTTCTTCACGCCGTTGACCGTCAGCGTGTAGCCGATCCCCTCCGCGAGGACGCTCGTGGTCAGGACGACGGTGCGGTTGTCGGCGCCCGCCGCCACGCTCCAGACCGTCGCGCCGTCGATGCCGTAGCTGCCGGCCGTCCGCGACGTCACCGGGTCGACCGCCTCGTCGAAGACCACCGTGACGTGGAGGGGGTCGCCGTCCTGCGTGAAGACGTCGACGAGACGCGGCGGGGTGACGTCGCCCGCGCCATTCTCGCGGCCGGGCGTCCCTTCGTTGGCGCCCGCGTACCAGTTGATCACGTCGTTGCCGTAATCCGCGGCGACCAGCCGCTGGAGCGACGGGCCGGTGCCCGCCGGCTCCGTCGGCCACGGCGCCGCCACGCCGTACGTCAGCCGATCGACGCGGTAATACGGGAGCGGGACATCCACGCCGCCGATTTCGGGCTTCGCCAGCTCGACCGTGCCGCCGGTGTCGCTCAGCAGGCCCGCGAACGGGCCGTAGATGGGCACCGACGCCGGCACGGCATACTTCGTGCGGAACAGCGCCGGGTCGATGCCGACCACCAGGGCCAGCCCGCCCGCCGGGACCGTGGCCCCCGTCGGGAAGGCGAAGGTGACGCCCTCGGTGAACTTCCACGTGTTCGCAGGCTGGGCCGGGTCGTACAGGAGCGCGTCGGCGCCGGTAATGTTCTTGAGCTCGATGAACTCGTCGGCGCCTGCCGCCGGGGCGTACATGACCTCGTTGAGGACCACCGGGCCGATCTGCGGGGGAGCGTTTTCGGCGCCCGGCGTCTTCGCGCTTTCGGCCGTGAAGTCGGTGCCGCCGGTGCTCTTCGTGTACTGCGTGAACGGCACCTCCCTCTCCGAGGCGCCGAAGCCCTGGTGCTCCCGGTACCCGGCCAGCGCCCCGCCCGGCGACACCACCGACGTCAGGTACACAGCCTCGCCCAGCTCGCTCAGGGCGAAGGGGGTCGTGACGCCGGGGTTGCCCGCGCGGCCGAAGTCCGACGCCTCGTAGAACACCATGAAGCCGCCCGGCTGAATCACGGTGCTCGGGCGGTCCGCGGTCGCCGTGATGCGGTACTTGGTCAGGTTCAGCGCGTCGTCGCTCAGGTACCAGCCATTGAGGTCGACCGGCGAGGAGGTCGTGTTCTTCAGTTCGATCCAGTCGCCGGGCGGGTCGGTGTCCTGGTGGGCCAGGACTTCGTTGATGAGGATCGAGCCGGGGTCGCGGTCCACGTCGAACGTGCCGACCGATCCGCCATTGAGGCGGCTCGACCGCCAGCCGTCCTTCGAGTCCCAGAGGGTCAGGGCTTGGGCGGGGTTGCGGATGGTCAGCGAGAACCCCTCGCCGTCCGTCTGCGGATACCACCCGTCCGAATAGGTGAAGGAGTGGAGCACCTGGCCGCCGTAGTATTCGAGCCGGAGGGGTTCGCCGCCGTCGTCGAGCGTCCCCGTCGTGTACGCGCCCGCGATGTTCTTGCCCGTCCCGTAGCGCGACTCGAAGGCGGCCTGGTTCTTCACCACCAGGACGTATTGCCCGGCGTCGAGCGTCATCGTGGGGAAAGTGAACGTGATGCCCTGGGTGAAGCGGACGGCCGTCAGGTCGATCGCCTGCGCGCCGGTGTTCTGGAGCTCGACGTACTCGAAGTCGTCCTCGACGTACCCCCCCGTCGGCGCCGCGGGGTGATACATCAGCTCGGTGATCCGCAGCGCGTCGGGCGGCGTGCCCGAGGGGTTCCCGGCCACAAACTGCACCGGATCGGACCAGTTGCTCCAGCGGCCCAGCGAGTTCTTCATGCGCACGCGGACGCGGTACGTGCGACCCACCTGGAGCGTGTCGCTCGGGAGGGTGACGTCGGCGGTGAACGACGTGATCTCGGGGCTCTGCCAGGCGGCGTTGATCTCGTACAGCTTCGGCGCCGCCGGGTCATAATAGGGTCCCGACGGGTCGGTCACCTCGGCGATCCGCCACTCCATGGCGGCGAAACTGTCGGTGCCGTTCGCGCTCTTGGCGAAGGCCGACGAGCGGAACGAGAGTTGGTTGAGGGGGTAGTTCGCGGGGCTCGTCGAGATCACGGCGGGCTTGCCCGGCACGTACGACTTGCCCGTGCCATCGGTGTCGATGGCGAGCGAGTCCATCAGCCCGCCGCGCTGCACGACGTAATTCCTCATCTTCTGGACCATGCCGGGGAAGCCGCCGGGGGGCGGAATCGTCTGGCCCCCGCCGCCCTGGTAGAACCGCCCCTGCCCCGCCTTGCTCCCGTTCACGTATCCCGAGATCATGATGGGGTTATAGTCCCACATGGCGCGGTCGGCGTCGATCATGGACGGCTGGCCGGGCGTGTAGATGAACTGCATCATCTCGTCGATGAGCTGGTACGTCTGGTCGGTGTTGAACAGGAGGTCGCGGATCTCGCGCAGGCGGTTCTTGTAGTCGGGCGCGAAGGCGGCGCGCGGCAGGACCTTGTCGCGGAGCGGCTCGTTCCCATCGCCGTACATGTTGTCGGCCCATGAGAGGTCGAGGTCCCACGGCATCACCTGCCACTTGTTCGTCTCCGGGTTGTGGTAGTAGAAGTAGTTCTTGCCGCCCACAACGTCGTAGTGATGGATGCCCTGGATGATGGCGCGGTAGGAGTAGTAGCGCTCGAGCTCAAGGTTGTCCAGGAACCATTGGTCGGAGGGACCGCTATTGTATCCATTGGTGAAGGTGACGAGGTCAGCGTTGTTGGTGGGCTGCGTGGGGCCCTGGTTCTGGAGTTCCCCGCCGCCGATGCCGGACTCCATCTTGTAGAGGTTGCCGTCCGGCAGACCGTGCTCGTCCAGGAAGTTGCCGTCCAGTTGCTCGACGGCCAGGTACAGGCCCCAGAAGTCGCCGTCATACTGGGTGGCCCCGGTCTCGGCGGCCTCGTCGACGACGCGGAAGGTCGCGAAGTTGGTGTTCGACGCCGCCACGCCCGCCAGGTTGAACAGCTTGAAGCCGACGGACTCGAACATCCCCTGCTCGCCGCGATGCCAGTAGTCGCCCTGCTGGATGCACGCGCCGAGATTGAGCTTCGTCCACGTCGTCTGGTACGGGACGCCGTAGTCGTTCTTGGCCTGGAACTCGTGGCCGGTATTGAAGTCGAACTTCCACATGTTCTTGCCCATGGAGTACCGCCAGACACCGCCGCGGGCCCGGTAGTGGACGCCGTCGTACACCACCCCGTCGTAAACGAGCGTGCCGCTCCACAGGTACAGGTCGCCGCCGTACTGGCTATGCCACGTCGAGTCCTCCACGGAATCCTTCTTGCTGATGAGCGTGTAGACGGGCATGCTGTTCATCAGGTCGGCGGAGTACGTGACCACCTGGGCCTTCGCGGGGTCGCCGCTGCCCGGTTGGATGGCCCCGCTCCAGTCCGGCACGCCGCTATAGACGTAGTAGGCGAAGTTCGGCTGCGGGTCGTCGACGTACGGCACCCGGATCGACGCGCCCAGGCCGTCCCCCGCCGTGATGCGATAGCGCACCAGCCGCCGGTTGGTCTGGACCCCGGCGGGAATCACGCCCGTGTAGATGTCGTCGCCGGCCACCGCGTCGCCGCCGGCCCCGGCGTCGTTCATCGTGATGCTGGTCCAGCCCGTCTGGTAGGCCGCGTCCTCGATGGCGATATAGCTGCCGGGGTTGACCGTTTGATACTGGAGCGTAACGGAGGCGACGCCGTTGGGATCGGTGACCTTGGCCGTGACCGTCACCGCCTGGCCAGCCGCGGGCTGCTGGGGCGTGGTCGCAACCTGCCGCACCTGCGGCGGGGCGTTCGTGTCGAACACGGCGTTGAGCATCCCCGGCGTCGGGCCGGGGCGGCGGTCCGTCAGCAGGCGGGCGTCAAAGAAGGCCGCCGGGCTCGCAGCCTTGTCGAACGTGAAGACCTGGACGGCCAGCACGTTCGTCCCCGCGACGAGGTAGCTCGTGGGCACCGGCAGCACGAACGTCGCGTAGGAGGCATTCTCACGGATCGAGATGGCCGTCCCGGTATACGGCAGCTCCGCCGAAGAGACGTTCGCCCAGGCGACCCGCGTGCCGTTGATCCACGCGATGAACCCGTCGGCGTACTGCGCCTCCAGCCGCAGGCTCGGATACTGCGATGGGTTGTTGATCGTGAACGTCTGGCGCAGATAGTAGGTGGTGTAACTGCCCTGCATGTCGGCAAGCGTCGTGGCGACGAACGACTCGCCGAAACCGATGGAGGCCGCCCCGGCCGTCCAGGTGCCGTCCTCCGTAAACGTCCGCGAGCGCCAGGCATTCATCGGCGAGGAGGGCTCGGAGGTCCCTTTGCGGTAGTCCCACGTCGACCCGCTGGCGATGAGCGAGAGCGCGCCGGTGTTGTCGAGGGCCGACCGCCGCCAGTTCCCGCCCAGGTCGTTGTCGAACGCGGGATTGACGAGTTCGATCGAGTAGCCGGGCGAATCGCCCACCGTCGGCCACGGGAAGCCGCGCCTGTAATCGACCGTGTCCTCCTTGTCGCCGGAGGCGTTGCGCAGGACGATCTTCTCACCCTCGTTCGAGAGCGTGCCGGTGAAGGGCCCGTACGGCGTCCCGGCCATGCCGAACTTCGTCTTGCAGAACGTGGGGTTCTCGGCCACGACGACGTAGGCGTGGGCCTGGATCCAGGTGTTCGCAGGGAAGGTGTACGTCAGGCCGTCGGAGAAGTACCACCCAGAGATGCTGATCGCACTGTTGCCCCTGTTGTAAAGCTCGATGAACTCGGCCGGATCGGTCTTGATGTCCGGCGCGTAGTGGATCTCGTTGATGAGAACGTTGCCCTCGAGGAGGAGACGCGGCTCCAGCGACTCGAGGGCCGGCGCCTGGGAAGACGTGTCACACCCCAAGCTCGGAAAAGGCTTGCCCGTACGCCTCATGCTCGTGTGGCCCGCTTTCCACCGCCCCTGGTGGTTTGTTCCGACAGGTGTAGGCCGGGGCAACGCCCCGGCATCCGGGCGCCAGGCGCGCGAAACCATGCCGGGGCTGCGCCCCGGCCTACTCTAGACCGGCTGCGCCGCCAGAGTATTATACCACATGTTTTCGCAGTCTGCGGATTCGGTTCCTACATCCCCAGCGGCCCTTCCAGTGCCGGAATCGCCAAGAGGGCCGCCACTCCGCCGTCCGGCGCGAGGACCGGATCGGCCGCGGGCACAGCCCTCGCCTGAGCCGCGTAGGCCGCGCGAGCGCCGCCGCTCTGCACCCAGATCGCCGATCCGGCTGCCGCGGGGCTCGCGCAGCCTACGTCTGAAGCGGGTGCCGGGTCCGATAACACGGCGCCGGCCATCGTCAGGCCGGGTTCCGTCTCCGCGACCATCTCCCCGGCCGTCGCCGGCGTCAGAACGCCCACCTCGGCCGGCAGGGTCGGCACGCACCCGTCTACCGCCCCCTGGAGGGTGCCACGGTCCGCCTGGGGCGGGCCGTGATCTTGGAGTCCGGCCTCAGGCCCGCCGGGTGGCACGGTCACCCGATGTTGGGTGGCCGTGCATGACATCCGACAATGCACGGTCATGCAACGGCCCCGCCGTAGCGGGCAGGCTGCGGCCGTGCCAATCGCCAAGCCCCGGCCTGCGCCCTACTTCAGCACACTGCGAATCACATCGGCATACGACCGCAGGACGACATAATTCCGCAGGACGTAGCCGTTGTGTTTCAGGCCTTCCTCGGAATAGTCGCCCTCCCACTGTTTCGGGTTCGAGGGGTGCACGCCGTCGCCGGAGATCAGCGTGGGCACCTGGTACACGTCGCCGCCGGCGCCCTTGAACTTGTCGGTTGCGCCGTCCCAGTCGTCGGGCCGGCGGCTCGTGACCGCCCCGTAGTAATCGCACACGGGCACGCCGCACTCGCGGGCGATGCGGCGGAGCGATTCCACGAACGTCTTCGCCTTCTCACCCTGCCCGTGCTTCGGCGGGATGGTCGAGAGGATGACCACCGTGCCGTTGTCGAGGCACTTGGCGATGACCGCCCGCACCTTCGTCTCGTACTCGTCGAGCTGGAGCGGCCCGAGGTCGTTCGTGCCGAACATGAGGAGGGCGGTCTCGGGGTTGAGTTTCTTCAGCCACGCGCCGACGTTGTCGAGCGCCCAGCGGATGGTCATCCCGCCGTCGCTGCCGAACGCGGGGCCCTTCCACTCGCGCCAGCAGGCCTCCTTCATGTGGCCCTTGACGAGGGCGAAGTCGGCCTGCGCCGGCTCGTCCATGTTCTTGCGGGTCCAGACGAGCGGGCTCCAGAAGGCCATCGTCACGGTGATGGAGTCGCCGAACTGGGCGAAGGTGCCCTTGTCGCCGGTGAACTTGGCGTGGACCTTCTTCATCGGCTCGACCCAGTACTTCTCGCCCGCGGCCTTGGCGGCCGGGGCCGGCGCGGAGGCGCTTTCCGCCGCGTTGGGCGCCGGTGCGGCCTTCTTCGTTGCGGCGAAGGCGGACAGGCTGATCGCCAGGACCGCCAGAAGGATCATCCACCGTTTCATGGCCACTCCTTTCGTCGGTTCTCCAGACCCAGGCTGCTATTATCCCCGGCGCGAGGGGGAATGTCCAACATCCAACGCCACGGGAAATCCCGTTTGCGGCCCGCGCGCGGGGTCGCTATCATGCCGAAAGGCGCGTCCGCCGCGGCGGACGGCTGAATGGGGCCATTTGGCCGCCCACCGTGTCGAAGAGTCGCCGTGGCGACGTGGGCGCGTGTCTTGCCCAGCAAACAAGTCCAACCCATAAGGAGCAACCGATGCGCGGCGTGAGAATTCTCGATGCGGGCAAGGTCGAAACGCGGGACTATCCCGACCCGGTTCCGCAGGGCGAAGAGGTGGTCGTGCGGCTCGAGGCGGCGGCCATCTGCGGCTCCGACCTCCACGGCCTCTACCAGACGCCCGGCGAGAAAAAGTGGGTCCCCGGCCACGAGGGCGCCGGCGTCGTCGTGGCGGTCGACCGGCCCCGCGTCCTCAAGGTGGGCGACCGCGTCGCCACGTCAGCGGTCTTCTCGTGCGGCGTGTGCGACCTGTGCCGCGCGGGCTACACCATCTACTGCCGCCAGCCGCGGGGCACGTACGGCTTCGGCCTCGACGGGGTGCACGCCCAGTACATCCGGATGTCGGAGCGGTCGCTGCTCAGGATGCCCGACCCCATGAGCTTCGAGCAGGGGTGCCTTGTCCTCGACCCTGTGGGAACACCCTATCATATGTATAAGCGGACGCAGACCACCTCGATGCACGTCGTCGGCGTGTTCGGCGCCGGCCCGATGGGCCTGGGGACGGTGTGCGTGGGGGCGTTCCTGGGGGCGAAGGTCATCGCGGTCGAGCCCGTCGCCTACCGGCGGGAGCTGGCGAAAAAGCTCGGCGCCGCCGAGACGGTCGACCCGGCCGCCGGCGACGTGGTCCGGCAGATCCGCGACCTGACGAAGGGCTACGGGCTGGACCGGGCGGTCGAGTGCTCCGGCGAGCCCGCGCCGCTCGCCTGGGGCCTGGAGCTCGTGCGGCACTTCGGCCAGGTGGGGATCATCGGCGAGCGGCAGGAATCGAAGGTCAACCCGTCGAACCACTTCCTCCGCAAGGAAGTGACGATGTCGGGCTCGACGTGCTTCCCGCTCCAGGAGTTCGACGAGCTGGCGCGGATGTTCGAGCGCGGCCTGCGGGCCGCCGAGATGATCACCCACCGTTTCACCGTCGACCAGGCCGCCGAGGCCTACGCAACCTTCGCGACGAAGAAGACGGGCAAGGTGATTTTCGTGCCGAAGAAGTAAGGACGGTGACGGAGTGACTGAGTGACGAAGTGACGGAGCGAAGAAAAGGAGAACGCCCAACACTCAGCATCCACTGTCCAAGGGAAGGCGAGGAAACAACATACTGTCTGCCGCGATCCTCGTCCTCCGTTGTTCATTGTTTGCTGTTCGCCGTTTGCCTTACCTTGGACTTGGACATTGAGTGTTCGATGTTGGACATTCTCCGTTACGGCTCGTGGCACCGGCTTGCGCCCATGAGACCTGTGCGGCTGCGTGCGCCACGTGCGCATCACCAATCGGCCACCGACCCATCCTCGTGCCACAGGCGCGGGTTCTCCCAGGCGCCGTCGTACTGCACCTGGCGCAGGGCGTCCTCGTCGACCTCGATGCCGAGGCCGGGGCCGGTGGGCACGTCGATGTAGCCGTCCTTCACCACAAACGGTTTCTTGAGGTACCCCTCCCCCAGGCACACCTGTTCCTGGCACAGGAAGTTCGGCGTGCAGGCGTCGACCTGAAGGCACGCGGCCAGCGAGATCGGCCCGAGCGGGCAGTGCGGGGCGAGCGCCGCGTAATACGTCTCGGCCATGGCGGCAATCTTGCGGACCTCCAGGATGCCGCCGGCGTGCGACACGTCGGGCTGGAGGATCGCGGCCGCCCGCTTTTCGAGCACCTCGCGGAACCCCCACTTCGTGAAGAGCCGCTCGCCGGTGGCGATCGGGATGGTGGTGCGGCGGGCGACGTCGACCAGGGCGTCGACGTTCTCGGGCAGGCACGGTTCCTCGACGAACATCGGGTCGTGCGGCTCCAGGGCCTTGCACAGGCGGATGGCCATGGCCGGGCCGACGCGCCCGTGGAAATCGACGCCGATGTCGACCTTCCTGCCCACCGCCTGCCGCAGGGCCGCCATCCGCTCGACCGCGCGGTCGACGAACTCGGCCGACTCGACGGGCCGCACGGCGTCGAAAAGAGCCGTCTTGACGGCCGTGAAACCTTTCTGGAGCGCCGCCCGGCCC
Source organism: Planctomycetota bacterium (assembly GCA_026387055.1). Taxonomy (GTDB): domain Bacteria; phylum Planctomycetota; class Phycisphaerae; order FEN-1346; family FEN-1346; genus JAPLML01. Next base: position 23,768 of record JAPLML010000536.1, read on the forward strand.
GACGCAATGTACGCATCGGCATCCGTTCCACCCACGTGCCCGTAGACGCGGATCTTCTCGCGCACGGCCCCGCCCAGCATCTGGTGCACGGGCACGCCGACCGACTTGCCGGCGATGTCCCACATCGCCTGCTCGATGCCGCTGAGGGCGCTCGTGAGCACCGGCCCGCCGCGGTAGAACGCCCCGCGGTACAGGGCCTGCCAGTGGTGCTCGATGCGGCGGGGGTCCTGCCCGATGAGGTACCGGCCCATCTCCTCGACCGCGGCGGCGACCGTGTGCGACCAGCCCTCGACGATGGGCTCGCCCCACCCCGCGACGCCCTCGTCGGTGTGCATCTTCAGGAAGACCCACCGCGGCTTGACGAAGAAGGTCTGGAGCTTCGTGATCTTCATGGAGGAGTCCCCTTCGGGTGCTACGGCGCCTCTGGCCCGGACGCCCTCGCTGGAATGACAGGCCGCCATAGGTACGTTACTTCGGCGTCACCTTCACGTGGCCATCGCCCTTGACGATCGCCATGTGCGGGAGGCCGTAGTACGCGCCCTCCTTGCCCGCGTGTCCGGGGATTTCGATGCGCCCGGCGGGGAAGTCGCGCCGGTAGATCGTATCGGTGTGCGCCGCCGTGCCCGCCTTCCAGCGCAGGCGGTCCGCGGTCTTCGTCCACCCCGCGGGAAGCTCGACCTTGCCCCGGTCGTGCACCGCCAGGTAGACCGTGACCGGCCGGTCCACCTCGAAGGCGTACCCGGCGCCCGGGGCCTCCCAGGGGCCTCGGCCGACCGTCACGCACGGCAGGCCCGCAATGGATGGAGGCATCTCTATAATCTCATACGCTCCGTTGCACCGGTTCGACGCCGGCCCCAGCGCGCCCACCTTCACCTCGGAGACGGCCGCCGGCACGGTCACGGGCACTTCCGTCCCCTTGCCCAGGGCCTCGCGGTACGCCCCGCGGCC
>JAPLML010000244.1 GCA_026387055.1 Planctomycetota bacterium
AGAAGAAATCGTAGAGCGCCGTGAGCGACGCCTGGAAGTGGAACGCTTCGAGCTCCTCGCCGACGGTGCGGCGGATGCGCTCGACGCGCGAGAGAATCCAGCGGTCCTCCAGGCGCATCTTCGCCTTGTCGAATGCCGCGCCCTCGGCCCCTTCGAGGTTCATGAGGGCAAAGCGCATGGCGTTCCAGAGCTTGTTGCAGAAGTTGCGGCCCATGTCGAACTTCGGCGACGTGTTGCGCCCCGTGGCCGCGTCCCTGACGACCGGCAGCCGCACGTCCTGCGTTTCGGTGGTCATCCAGGCCAGGGTGAAGCGCAGGGCGTCGGTCCCGTGCGTCGCGATGATGTCGAGCGGGTCGACGCCGTTGCCCAGGCTCTTCTTCATCGGCCGCCCTTCCCCGTCCTGGATCATCGCATGGATGTAGACATCGGCAAACGGAACCTTGCCGAGGTTGTAGAGGCCCATCATCACCATGCGGGCGATCCACAAGGTGATGATCTCGCGGGCCGTCACCAGCACGTCCGTGGGGTAGAACGCCTTCAGGTCCGGCGTCTCCCCGGGCCAGCCGAGCGTCGAGAAAGGCCAGAGGGCGCTGGAGAACCACGTGTCGAGGACGTCGGGGTCGCGCTTCCAGCCGGCGGCCTCCAGGCGATTCTGGAGTTCCGGGTTCTCGTCGGCCGGGCAGAAATGGGTGCGGATCCAGTTCGCGTTTTCCGGGTGCGGCGCGGTGCGCAGGAAGTACTGGCCCGCTCCTTTCAGATACTCGCCGAAGAAGTCGCCGCCGCGGACCGTCTTGTTGAACGCCGCCAGCGTCTGCGCATCGACCGGCCGCCCGACCGCAGGCGCCGCGGCCGCGCCGGCCGGGAGCTCCAGGTCCTGCGACCAGATCGGTATCTGGTGCCCCCACCAGAGCTGCCGCGAGATGCACCAGTCGCGCTTCTGGCTGAGCCAGTCGAGATAGGTGCGGGCGTAGCGCTCCGGATGGAACTTCACGCGCTCGTCGCGCACCGCCTGCATCGCCTGCTCCGCCAAATCGGCCATCCGCACGAACCACTGCTCCGACAGGTACGGCTCGATCGGCGTCTTCGAGCGGTCCGAGTGCCCGATCTCGGTCTCGTCCGGCTCGATCTTCTCCACCAGGCCGCGCGCCTCGAGGTCCTCCACCACCCGCTTGCGGGCGGTGAAGCGCTCGAGGCCCTTGTACGGCCCGCCGTTCTCGTTGATGTGGCCGTTGGGCGTCAGGATGTTGATCATCTCCAGATGATTGCGCAGCCCCGCCTCGTAATCGTTCGGGTCGTGGGCGGGCGTGACCTTGACGCAGCCGGAGCCGAACTTCGGGTCCACCAGCCGGCCGTCGGCGATGATCGGAATCTCGCGATCAAGTAGCGGCAGGATCGCGGTCTTGCCGATGAGCGCCTTGTACCGCGGATCATCGGGATGGACCGCCAGCGCCGTGTCGCCCAGCATCGTCTCGGGCCGCGTGGTCGCCACGGTCAGGAACCGGCCGGGCTCGCCCTTCACCGGGTCCTTGATGTGCCAGAGGTACCCCTTGACCTTCTCGTGGTACACCTCGTCGTCGGCCACGGCGGTCTGGAGGTGAGTGTCCCAGTTGACCAGCCGCTTGCCGCGGTAGATGAGGCCGTCGGAGAACATCTTGTAGAACGCCTGGCGGACGGCCCGGGCGCAGACCGCGTCGAGGGTGAACCGCGTCCGCTGCCAGTCGCACGACGAGCCGATGCGGCGGAGTTGACGGAGGATCGTATCGCCGCACTCCTCGCGCCAAGCCCAGATGCGGCGCACGAGTTCCTCGCGCCCCAGATCGTGGCGCGACTTCTTCTCTTCCTGGAAAAGGCGGCGCTCCACGACCGCCTGCGTGGCGATGCCCGCGTGGTCCGTCCCCGGCAGCCACAGCGTCTTGCGTCCCTGCATCCGCCGCCACCGGACCAGGATGTCCTGGAGAACGTTGTTGAGGGCGTGCCCGAGGTGCAGCATCGCCGTCACGTTCGGCGGCGGCATGGCGATGGTGTACGGCTTCCCGGCCGCGTCGGCCTCGGCGTGGAAGTACCCGCCCTCTTCCCACATACGATAAATCCGGTCCTCGACGCGCGAAGGCTCATACACCTTGGGCAGCGCCTCGGCGCCGGTGTTGGGCAGCGCGCTCGCCTGCGGTTCGCGGTCGGAAGGCGGTTGTGTTTCGTCACGCATGGGTCTTTACCAGGTCTTTCGTAAGTTTGTACTCGATGCTCTCGATGAGGGCTTGCCAGGAGGCGTCGATGATGTTCTCCGATACGCCGACGGTGCCCCAGTGCTCCTGGGCGTCGCGCGACTCGATCACGACCCGGACGCGCGCCGCCGTGCCGGCGCCGGAGTTGATGACCCGCACCTTGTAGTCCGTCAGGCTCATCTCGCGCAGGTTCGGATAGGCGGCCGTGAGGGCCTTGCGCAGCGCGGCGTCCAGGGCGTTGACCGGGCCGTCGCCCTCGGCCACCGTGTGGTGCCACTCCTCGCCGACGCGCAGCTTCACCGTCGCCTCGGTCACCGGGGCCTTGGAGTTGTCCTTCTTGATGGCGACGCTGTAGTGGTCGAGGTCGAAGAACGGCCGCGCGACGAGGCCCGCCAGCCGCCTCACCAAGAGGGCGAACGACGCTTCGGCCGCCTCGAAATGGTATCCCTGGTTCTCCAGGCGCTGGACCTCCTTCAGCACCTTCCTCTGAAGGGCCGCATCGGTCTCGAACGGCGTGCCGGCCACCTTCACCAGGATCGCCCCGCGACCGGAAAGCTCGCCGACGAGGATCCGCCGCGTGTTGCCCACCAGCGCCGGGTCAACGTGCTCGTAGCTGCGGCGGTCGCGCGTCACGGCCGCCACGTGCATCCCGCCCTTGTGCGCAAACGCGCTCGACCCCACGTACGGCTGCCCCGGAGCCATCTGCATGTTGGCGATGTCGTACACAAACCGCGAGATGTCCGCCAGCCGGGCAAGGTGCTCCCGGCCGAGACATCCCAGCCCCATCTTGAGTTCCAGGTTGGGGACCACGGCACAGAGGTCGGCGTTGCCGCAGCGTTCGCCCAGGCCGTTGATCGTCCCCTGGACCTGGGTGCACCCGGCCCGCACCGCCGCCAGGGAGTTCGCCACGGCCAAGCCGGCGTCATTGTGGCAGTGGATGCCCAGCGCGCCTCCTGTCTCACCGACGACCGCCGCGATGATCTCGGCGATCTCGTCCGGCAGGCGCCCGCCGTTGGTGTCGCAGAGGATCAGCCAGTCGGCCTTGGCCTCCAGGGCCGCCCGAATCACCGTGAGGGCGTACCCGGGGTTCGCCTTGTAGCCGTCGAAGAAATGCTCGGCGTCGAAGAAGACCGTGCGGCCGGCCTGCTTCATCAGGCGCACGGAGTCGCGGACCATCGCCAGGTTCTCTTCGAGATCGGTGCGCAGGACCTTCGTGACCTGGAAGTCCCACGCCTTGCCCACGAGGGCCACCGCCGCCGTCCGGGCCGCCAGGAGCGCTTGGAGGGTGCCATCCTCCTCGGCCCTCACGCCCACGCGCCGCGTCATGCCAAACGCCACGGGCACGGCCCCCTTGAGCGGCTGGCAGGCGAGCGCCTCGAAGACCTGCTCGTCCTTCGGGTTCGACACCGGGTAGCCCGCCTCGATGTAGTGGACGCCGAGGTCGTCGAGACGGCGGGCGATGTCAAGCTTGTCCTGGAGGCTGAAACTCACCCCTTCGCCCTGCGTGCCGTCGCGAAGGGTGGTGTCGTAAATGACTATCTTCTTCATGGCATTCACCTTCCGAAGCCGAAACAAAAAAACCCCAGAGCCGCCCAAGCCCCGGGGAACGCTTCAACTGGCCTTGACTACGCCCGGGGCCCTCCGCTGGATACAATGACCGCGCGAATACCGGCGCGCACGGCAACCGGAAGCACTACGAGCCCCGCGGGCCTGTTTCCGTGTGCCGACACGCTGCACCTCCGTCGATTCCGCCAGTGAGTCCTACCCCGGTCACAAGAAGTGGCCTGAGTATACCATCGGCCGGCCGGAGGTCAAAGGTTTATTCGAACCCGGGGTTAATGCGTCGGTTTCGGGGGTGGCACGGCCACGCGCTTCTGCGTGGCCGTGCATCTCGGCCAGACACTAGTAGTCCTTCACATTTGAATCTGTGGGTATAGCCTCTTCAGTTTAATGCGGGCGTCGGCCGTCGTGAACCGCCAGTCGACGCCCTTCTGTTGCTCGTTGCGTTGGTGGTCCCA
>JAPLML010000178.1 GCA_026387055.1 Planctomycetota bacterium
AAGCCGCTGGACGTGGTACGGATCGCCATCCCGCTGCTGATCTACTTCGTGGTCATGTTCATGGTCAGCTTCTGGATGAGCAAGAAGGCCGGGGCCAATTACGCCAAGTCGGCCACGCTGTCCTTCACGGCTGCCAGCAACAACTTCGAGCTGGCCATCGCTGTGGCGGTCGGCGTGTTCGGCATCAACCACGGCGCGGCCTTCGCGGCGGTCATCGGGCCGCTCGTGGAGGTGCCGGTGCTCATCGGCCTCGTGAACGTGAGCCTGTGGCTGAAAGGAAAATGGTTCGCCGGCGACGCGTTCGAGATGGAAGCCGTTACCGGATGCGCGGCCGGTTCGCGCCCGGCCGAAGCCGCCGGCGCTGCCCTGACAGGAAAGGAGACGCTCTGACATGCCGCTGATCCAGATTCTCGGAACCGGGTGCCCGAAGTGCCGGAAGCTGGCCGAGAACGCCGAAGCCGCCGCCAAGGCCCTCGGCGTCGACTATCATCTTGAGAAAGTCACCGACCTCAGTAAGATCATGGCCTTCGGGGTCATGTTGACCCCCGCCTTGGCCGTCGACGGACAGGTGAAGGTCGTCGGCAAGGTGCCGAGCGTCGACGAGATCAAGGCCCTGCTGGCCTAGCGCTCTGTCAGACGTCAATTGCCGGGTGCCACGGCGGGGCTTGTCCCGCCGTGCCTCACCCGGCGGACAAAACGCACGGCCGCTGTGTGGTTTCGCGGCAAGAGGCACTTGCTTTGCCAGGCAGGCTGTGGTGCAATCAAGGGAGTCTTAAGGTGGATGGGCGGCCGAAAAGCCCGGAGGTGCTTGCCATGACATCACGTCGAAATCTGTGTCGGTCCTCGCAAGCCGCTCTGCTGACGGCTGCCGCCCTCGTGGCGATGCTTGCTGTTGGGTGCCAGTCCGCCGAGAACGCGCCCACGTCGCCGGCGCCTGCGGCGGTCAGCCCAGTCACGGACCCGGGGCCGGCGGCGGCGACGCCCGGCGCGGCGGCGATTAACGCGTCGAAACTCCTCGACGAAACGCGACTGCCGGACCTCAAGGGCGCCGCACGGTCTCTGCGAGATCGCATGGGGCCGAAGGGGCTTCTGGTGGTCTTCGTCGACACGAACTGTCCGTTCAGCGCCACCGCCATCAGAGAGATGTCGAGCGTCGCCTCCGTCCTCGCGAAGTATGAGATCCCGAGCCTGCTCCTGAACGTCGGCGAACCCCAGGCGACCGTCGAGCGATTCTACGGGCAGCGGCAGGTGGGCCTGCCGGTCATCTACGACACGGGCAAGACCACTCTGAAGGCGTGGGCCGTTACGTCAACGCCCACGCCCATTTTGATAGACTCGGCCGGCGCGGTCGCCTACCGCGGCAATGCCGTCTGGGCTGACGTCGGCGCCGCCGCCGAGAAAAGCCTGAAACTCCCCGCCGGGTCCCTGAAATTCACCGTCAAAGGCACGGGGTTTGTCTGAGGCAAGTGACCCCCCGCACCACGCGGCGTGGTGCTCCTCCTCGTAGGGATACATACGCCACTTGTTTATATCTTACGGTATCGACAACCCTCGCCACGACGGAGAGGCACAGAGAAAGGGAAAACAATGGAAGTCGGATTCCTGACCGGTTGCATGGGCAAGGACAAGCTGGAAGACATCATCGCGTGGGCAGGCGAGAGCGGCGTCAGGCTCATGGAGGTCTCGCGGCACCACCTGGGCGAGGACTCGCCGAAGCGCGACGAGGCGATCCGCCGGGCCCTCGAGAAGGCGGGCGTGCGGCTCTCGAGCATCGCCGCCTATGACGGCGGGATCCTGAACGATCCGGCCAAGGGCCTCAAGGACCTCAAGGCCGCGATCGACCGCTGCGTGCGGCTGGGGACCGACGTGTGCTGCGCGCTGGCCGGCATCGCGCCGGCGGGCATGACCCGCGAGCAGGCGATCGACGGCCCGTTCAAGAAGATCTTCGCCCCGGCCTGCGAGCACGCCGCCAAGAAGGGCGTCCGGATCGCGCTGGAGAACTGGTACGCCACGCTCCTCATGCAGTTCGAGCAGTGGGACCGGGTGCTCGAGCGGGTGCCGGCCGAGAACCTCGGCTTCAACTACGACCCGTCGCACCTCTGCTGGCAGGGGATCGATTACCTGGCCGGCGTGGAGGCGTACGGCCGGCGCATCTTCCACACGCACGCGAAGGACACGGAAATCCGCGACGAGGTGGTCCGCCGCGTGGGCGTCAACGGGCCGGACTGGTGGCGGTACTGCATCCCCGGCCAGGGCCGCGTGACGTGGGGCGAGTACATCGCCCGCCTGCGCCGCATCGGCTACACGGGCGTCCTCTCGATCGAGCACGAGGACGACCGCATCGCGCCGCGGGAAGGCGTGCTCCTGGGTAAGAAGTATTTGGAGCAGTTCATCTAAGAAGTGCCTGGGTGCCTGAGGAACGGCCATAACAACAAGGCGCGGCGGGTTTCCGTACCCGTTTAGCGTGACATTCGTTGACGTGCCACGGGTTGCTTGTCAACCCGTGGTCAACGTGGTCTTCTAACCTTACGGCGTTACACAACAAGGAAGAACCGTCACGGTAATCACGGGTTGGCAAGCAACCCGTGGCACATGAAGAAGGCTACGCTAAACGCGTACGGGTCTCCCGGCCCGCCGCTCGTTAGTTGTGGCATGTCATTGCTGCCCGGTCCCAGGCCCCGGTTCCCGCCTTTTTGCCCACACAAACGCGCCCGCCAAGGCGGGCGGCTAAATGGCGCGGGGGGCCAGCCCCCGCGCTACGGTCGTTTGCCGTTAACCTGGAACCTTGAACCTTGAACTTTGAACTATCCTTCATACACCTCGGCGGGCAGGGGCAGGCTGCGGCCCTCGGCGCTGGAGCGCTCGGCCGTCTCGATCACCGCGATGACCTCGCGGGCCTGTTCGGCGGTGACCTCGAGCGGCTCGCCCAACAGCAGGTGGTCCGCCACATTTCGATAATACTCGGTGCAACCGTAGGACGGCTTGGCGGGGATCTTGCCCTCGAACTTCACGCCCGAGGCGAAGCTCGTGACATCGACCGTCTCGCCCCAGTTCGCCGCCAGGCCGCCCTGCGTGCCGAGGATCCGCCACTTGGGTTTTCCGACGGCCGCCAGGCTCGACTGCTGGAGGTCGGCCATCTCGCCGCCCTCGAACCGCATGACGGCCTGCGTGGCGTCCTCGTTCGTCACGTGGTGCCACAGGCGTTTGTGGTAGAAGCCCGTGACCTGCGCGACCTTCTTGTTCACGAGGCGCAGGATCCAGTCGGTGAAGTGGGCGCCCCAGTCGTACATCGCGCCGCCGGAGACGGTCTTGTCGCTCCGCCACCAGGTGCCGGGCCGGCCGTAGCCGCCGCTGTAGGCCTCGACGTGGAAGACCTGCCCCAGAAGGCCCCGCGCGATGATGTCCAGGATGGCCACGTAGTCGCCGTCCCACCGGCGGTTGTGGAAGACGCTGAGCATCGCGCCCGAGCGGCGGGCGGCGCGGATCATCGCGGTCGCCTCGTCGGTGGTGATGCAGAAGGGCTTTTCGGAGACGATGTGCTTGCCCGCCCGCAGCGCCGCCAGGCTGGTCCCGGCATGCAGGTTGTGCGGGAGGATGTTCACGAGCAGGTCCAGGTCCTTCATCTTCAGCATCGCGTCGAGGGATGTAAACGTACGGATGCCTGGGAGTTCCTTCCTGGCGGCCTCCAGGCGCTGCGGGTCGGTGTCGCAGGCGGCCACGGTCGTGAGGCCGGGCGTGGCGTTCATCCACTCGCCGTGGCCCTTGCCCATGTTGAACGCGGGGCCGTAGCCGAGGACGCCGCAGCGGATCGTCTGCTTCGGCAGTTCCGCCCCCTGGGCCCACTCCAGGCCCCTCAGGAGCAGCCGCTGAAACTCCGGATGGTTCCACGACCTCAGGTCGTGCCCGTTCGCCAGGTACACCACCCGCCCCTTGCCGAACTCGCGGACGAAGGCCATCGGCATCTTCTTGCCCTGCCAGAACGTCTCGGCCAGGAGGTGCGTCTTCGACGGGTCGTAGCTCTGGAGGTGGTACATCTCGTCGGGGAGGGTGAAGTCCGGCATACGCACCGTCATATAATGATTCTTATCAACGATGCTGACGGGGAACTCGTGGAAGTGCGGATGGGTGAGGAACTCGGCGTTGAGCATCCCGACGTAGGCCCGGCTGTCGCGGAAGCTGTCGGCGGCCGAGTGGACGCCGAGGAGGCCCCCTCCGCCCTTCACGAACGAAAGGAGGCCCTTCTCGCGCGGGGGCGTGAGGTCCGACCGGAAGCCCGTCGTGTAGATGATGACGGCCGAGTAATCGCTCGCGGGCAGGGCCGCCAGGGCGTCGAGGTCGAACGTGATCGTGAGTTCCCACCGGCCGCCGCGGGCCTTGAAGAGCTTGTCGACGACCGCCCCGGCGTGCTCGTTGGCGTGATACGGCCCGCCGACCAGCATGAGGACCTTCTTCGGCCCGCCCCCTGCCTTCGCCGCCGCCTTCTTAGCCATGGAATGTCCTTTCCGTAGGTGTGCTTGACCGTCGGAAGGGCGAAGGTTACGTCGGCAGGGGGGCAATGCAAGGAAATTCCAACGGCGGGCGCCATGCGTGCAGACCGGGCCGCTGCGCCCGCTTCGAGTGGATTCCGAGCCCGCCGCGGGGGCGGCGCGAGACACCGCACGCGAGGGTTCCCCGCCGCTCCCGCGGCGGACTCGGGCGTACGGCCGGGCGGGGTTGCGCCCCAGCCTCCCAGAGGATTGCCCGCGGCGCGGGCGAGGGGTATCCTAGAGGCTTGACCTGTCCAAAGGAGCCTCCATGACACGCACAATGGTCATCAACGTCGCGGGCCTCGGCCCGGAACTGGCCGCCGAGATTCCGTCGCTGGCTGCGCTGGCCGCGCGCGGCGTCGGCCTGGGCCTGGAGCCCGTGCTGCCCGCCGTCACGTGCACGATGCAGGCGACGCTGACCACCGGCGAGCCGCCCTCGCGTCACGGCATCGTCGCCAACGGCCTGTACTTTTTCGACACGGCCGAGGTGCGGTTCTGGGAACAGTCGGCGCACCTGGTGAACGCCCCGCGCGTCTGGGACCTCCAAGTGCGGAATGTGGAGCGCGGAGTGCGGAGTGAAAAACGGAAAAAAGCAGCGGCAGGCCAGCGGCCGAAGGTCGCGATGCTCTTCTGGCAGCAGGCGATGTACGGCACGGCCGACGTGCTCCTGACGCCGAGGCCCATCCACGGTCCCGGAGACCAGTTGATCCAGGACTGCTACTCGCGGCCCGGCGACCTGTACCAGCGGTTGTGTGCGGGCGAGTCGGCCCTCGAACCCGGCAAGCCGCGCGGGGCCTTCAACCTGATGCACTACTGGGGCCCGATGGCGGGCCTGGGGTCGAGCCGCTGGATCGCCGACGCGTCGTTGGCCGTGTGGCGCGAGGAGAAGCCGGACATCTTATTGACCTATTTGCCTCATTTGGACTACACGGGGCACCGGGCGGGGCCGGACTCGCCCGCCCACGCGGCGGCCGCGAAGGAACTGGATCCGCTGCTGGCGGCGCTCCTGGCCGCCGCCGAGGCCGACGGGGCGGGGGCCATCGTTCTCTCGGAGTACTCGTTCGTGCCGGTGCGGCGGGCAGTGGCCCTGAACCGGGCGCTGCGGGAGGCGGGCCTTCTCGCCCTCCGCGAGGTGGCCGGCGCCGAGTACCTCTACCCCGGCGACTCGCGGGCCTTCGCGATGGTCGACAACCAGGTCGCCCACATCTACTTCCCGGCGACGCGCGACCTGGCGGCCGACCTCAAGCGGGCGAAGCAGGCGCTCGCCGGCCTCGACGGCGTGGCCGAGGTGCTCGGGCGCGAGGACCTGGCCGCGCGCGGCCTCGACCACGTCCGCAGCGGCGAACTCGTTGTCCTGGCCGCGCCCGACGCCCACTTCACCTACTACTGGTGGCTCGACGACGCCAAGGCCCCGCCGTTCGCCCGCACCGTCGACATCCACGCCAAGCCCGGCTTCGATCCGGCGGAACTCCTGATCGACACGGCCCGGCGGTGCATCCCGCTCTCGGCCGACGCCATCCGGGGCTCGCACGGCCTTGTCGGCGGCAGCGGCGAAGGGTGGGGCGTGTTCATTGCCACGGGCATGCCCAAGGAACTCGCCGGCCGCAAGAGCCTGCGCGCCGCCGAGGTGGCGCGGCTGTTCGTCTAGCGGTCGCCTTGTCTGGCTGCCGCTGAACGCTCGCGGAATTCCTGTTCTGTCTGCCGCCCAAGGCGGTATTATTGGCACGGATACCCAAAGGGCGCTGCCTCAAGATGCCGGAACTGGAACAAACCAAACCGCGGCGGCGATGGTCGGGCAAGAGGACGATCTGGCTCCTCGCGAGCCTGCTGGTCCTCGCCGTCGTGGCCGTCATCTTCCTGCCGGAACTCCTGCCCGGCGCGGCGGTGCGGCGCGAAGTGCAGGCGGCGCTGGCGGAGCGCCTCGGCCGGCCGGTGACCATCGACTCGGCCTCCTTCCGCTGGGGCGAGGGCCTGACGATCACGGGCCTGCGCGTCCGCCAGAGCGACGCCGACAACGCCCTCCTGGCCGCCGCCAAGCAGGTGACCATCCAGTTCGATCCGCTGGAGGCGGCCCGCTCCATCACCGGCCACAGCATGCCGCTCGACTCCGTGCACACCCGCGGCCTGGAGCTCTGGCTGACGGTCCGCCAGGACGGCACGCTCAACGTGGCGGACCTCGCCGAGGGCAAGCCCGTCCGGGTGCGCTCCGTGCAGATCGCCGACGCCCGGGTCCACATCACCAACGAGCGCCTCGGCCGCCGCCTGACGCTCAAGGACGTCAGCGCCAGCTTCGGCGAACTGGCCACCACCGGCCACGGTTACGTGAGCCTGTCGGGCGAGCTGGATACACCCACGCGCCGCAAGTTCAGCGTGACGGCCAATTTGAGCCGGCTGGACTTCACGGGCGCGGAGCCGCTGGCCGGAAGCCTGAAGGCCGAGTGGACCGACCTGGCCTGGCCCGAGCTCGCCGGGGTGTTCTCGGCCGACCCGCGGCTGGCCGAGGTCCTCGCCGCGACCTCCGGCCGCATGGCCGTCACCTTCGGCCGCGGCACCTGGGACGCCGAGGGGTTCGTCTCGGCCACGCAGGTGCTGCTCGCGCGCCAGGAGGTCTGGGCCGGGCCGACCGCCGACCCCGACCGGCCGCGCCTCGACGCCGTTCTCCCGAACGTGGTCCTCGGCTTCCAACTGAAGCAGCCGGCGGCCGGGCCCGTGAAGAGCCTCATCCGCCTGCTTCTGCCGGGCGTGCTGGTCGAGGTCTCCGGGACCGTGCGGGTCGAGAGGCCCACCGGCACCGCGGCGGACGCGAAGAACGCGTGGAGCATCGCGGGGCTGTGGGTCCTGAAGGAACCGGACCTCCGGGCCACCGCGTCGGTCCGCTGGGCCCAACTGTGCCAGGGCATCGCGCCACTCCAGGAGTGGACCAAGGGGCTCGAACTGGAGGGCACGGCCAAGCTTGACGTCCACGTGACGTCGACGGCCGACGAGCCGCCCCTCGTCGGCTCGCTCGACCTGACGGAAACGCTGGTGACCTGGCCGGGCGTGCTGGAACAGCGGTCGCGGCAGACGGT